>JBASTF010000032.1:0-2380 GCA_049274755.1 Rubrivivax sp.
CCGCCGGCGTCGACGCGCCAGTCGCCGACCTGGAGCTTGGTCTCCAGGTCGGGCAGGGCCGGCATCGCGCGGTCGTTCATCGTCCACGGAGTCTAGGCCCGGGACTTGCACAATCGCGACCATGCCCTACCGTCCCGGTGATCCCTTCGACCTGGCTGCCCTGCGCCGCGCCCTTGCCGGGCTGGACATCGACGACAGCGACGCGGCGCGCACACGTGCAGGCAGCGACTACCACTGGTACAGCCCGGTGCTGGCCGAGCGCCTGCAAGGCCGCCGGCCCGACCTGGTCGTGCGGCCACGCACGGTGGGCGAGGTGTTGCACATCGCCGCGGCCTGCGTGCAGCACCGCGTGCCGCTGACGGTGCGTGGCGGCGGCAGCGGCAACTACGGCCAGTGTGTGCCGCTGGCCGGCGGGCTGACACTGGACATCACGGCGCTGAACCGCGTGCTGCAGATCGGGGCCGGCTGGGCGCGGGTCGAAGCCGGTGTGCTGCTGCATGACCTGAACCTGGCGGCGCGCCGCAGCGGCCAGCAGCTGCGCATGTGGCCCAGCACCGAGCGCATCGCGACGCTGGGCGGTTTCATCGCCGGTGGCCACAGCGGCATCGGCAGCATCCGCCACGGCATCCTGGCCGACCCCGGCAACGTGCGCCGGCTGCAGGTCGTCACGCTCGAAGATCCCCCACGCCTGCTGGCGCTGGAGGGCGCCGACATCCAGCAGGTGCATCACGCCTACGGCAGCAACGGCATCGTCGTCGAGGTCGAGGTGGCGCTGACCGGCTTCGTCGAATGGCAGCACACGATCGCGCTGTTCGAGCACTACGACGCACTGCTGCGTTTCGGCCTGGCCGCAGCGGCCGACAACCGTGTCGACCTGTTCCAGCTGAGTGCCGTCGAGCGCCGCATCACGCCCTACTACGCCGGGCTGCAGGGGCGGCTCGAAGGCCACGACGCGATGTTCGCCCAGGTGTCGCCGGCCACGCTGCCGGCGTATGCCGCGCTGGTGCAGCGCTGCGGCGGGCGGCTCGTCGTGCAGGGCACCGAGGCCGAACTGCTGGCCCAGGGCCTGCCGTCGGCCACCGAATGCGCCTACAACCACACGACGCTGGAAGCGCTGAAGACTGACCGCGGCGTCACCTACCTGCAGGTGGCGTATCCGGGGCCGCTGGACACCGCCCTGGTGGCGCGGCAGATGCAGCGTTTCGGCGACGAGGTGCTGTTCCACCACGAGTTCAGCAAGGCCGGCGGCCAGAACGTGGCCTTTGCGCTGCCGCTGCTGCACTACTTCGACGAGCAGCAGCTGCGCGACCTGATCGCCGCCTTCGAAGCCGACGGCTGCACGATCTTCGACCCGCACACCTGGGTGCTGGAAGACGGCGGCATGAAAACCGTCGACGCGGTGCAGCTGGACTTCAAGCGCCTGGCCGACCCGCTGGGCCTGATGAACCCGGGCAAGGTGCGGGGCTGGGACGAGCAGGTGCTGGGCATTGCCGGGGGTGGCCTGCCGCCGCTCAAGTCCACACCGACCCGGCCGTAAACGCCGTACAGCGCCGCGTTTGTTGTTGCGGCACACGGGGTGGGCATGCAGCATCGGACGGCACCTGGGCAGCTCTGGCGGCGTGCCGCCGCTGCCTTGCTGGCGGCACTGCTGGCGGTACTGCTGGCGACACTGCCGGCCGGTGCCGCGGCCGCCGACAACAGCCTGGCGCGCATTGCACAGAGCGGCCGCGTCGTGCTGGGTGTGCGCGACACGACGCTGCCGCTGAGCTACCTGGACATCGGCGGCAGCCACCTGGGCTACCACGTCGACATCTGCCAGCACGTGGTGCAGGCGCTGCAGCAGCGGCTGCAACTGCCCGAACTGAAGGCCGTGATGCTGCCGACCACGGCGGCCACACGTTTTGCCGTGCTGCACAACGGCAGTGTCGACATCGAGTGCGGCCACAACCCGGTGAACGCCGCGGCACAGGCGCAGGCCCGCTTGTCGCTGCCGACACTGATCGTCGAAGAGCGTGTGATGGCACTCGCCACACCTTCCGGCGCCATGCCCGGCGCCGACTGGCTGGCAGGTCGCCGCATCGGCGTCGTTGCCGGCACCACCACGGTACCGGCCTTGCGCAGCCTGGCCCGCAGCGCTGGCTTTCGCGCCATCGAGTTCGCCGGCCGCGAAGCCGGCGAGGTGTTTGCGTGGCTCGAACAAGGTCAGGTCGATGCCGTCGCGCTGGCCGCGCCCTACCTGCTGGCCCAACGTGCGACTTGATTAGTGACGAACCTCAGTGGGCTCACCTGGTGAGCCACCGAGGGCTGAGGATGAGTTCACCGCCACAGGAGGTGAACCATGACGACGAACCGAGTGCAGTTCCAACCTGGACTTTCGATG
>JBASTF010000033.1:0-2509 GCA_049274755.1 Rubrivivax sp.
CGCTGGGGCCGCTGGCCGGCACGGCCGACACACCGCCGCGCTGAAGCGACAGTGCGGCGCCGGGCTCAGCCGCCCAGCTTCTTCTTCAGCAGTTCACCGGCCTGCGCCGGGTTGGCCTTGCCCTGGCTGGCCTTCATCACCTGGCCGACCAGGGCGTTGAAAGCCTTGTCCTTGCCGGCGCGGAATTCCTCCACCGACTTCTGGTTGGCCGCCAGCACGCCGTCGACGATGGCTTCCAGCGCGCCGCTGTCGTTCATCTGCTTCAGGCCCTTGGCGGCGATGACGGCATCGACATCGCTGCCATCACCGCTCCACAGCGCATCGAACACCTGGCGTGCGCCGTTGTTCGACACCGTGCCGTCGGCGATTCGCCGGATCAGCGCCGCCAGCGTCGCGGCCGGCAGCGGCGCGGCGGCGATGTCGCCGCCCTCGGCGTTCAGGCGCTTGCTGACCTCGCCCATCAGCCAGTTGGCCGCCAGCTTGGCCTGGCCGGAACCATCGCGCACGGCCTCGTAGTAGCTGGCGAAGGCCAGGCTCTGCGTCATCATCTGCGCGTCGTACTCGGGCAGGCCGTCGGCCTGCTGGAACCGCGCCGCCATCGCGCCCGGCAGCTCGGGCATCGCGGCCTTCACACGTTCCACCCATTCCGGCGCAATCACCAGCGGCGGCAGGTCGGGGTCGGGGAAGTAGCGGTAGTCGTGGGCGTCTTCCTTGCTGCGCATCGCCCGCGTTTCACCGCTGTCGGGGTTGAACAGCACGGTGGCCTGCTCGATGGCCAGGCCGTCTTCGATGCGGTCGATCTGCCACTGCACTTCGAAGTCGATGGCCTGCTGCAGGAAGCGGAAGCTGTTCAGGTTCTTGATCTCGCGCCGTGTGCCGTAGGGTGCGCCGGGCTTGCGCACGCTGACGTTGGCGTCGCAGCGGAAGCTGCCTTCCTGCATGTTGCCGTCGCAGATGCCCAGCCACACCACCAGCGCATGCAGCGCCTTCGCGTATTCCACGGCCTCGGCGCTGCTGCGCATGTCGGGCTCGGAGACGATCTCCAGCAGCGGCGTGCCGGCGCGGTTCAGGTCGATGCCGGTCTGGCCTGCGAAGTCCTCGTGCAGGCTCTTGCCGGCGTCTTCTTCCAGGTGGGCGCGGGTCAGCCGCACGGCCTTCTTCTGGCCACCGAGCTGGAACTCGACCTTGCCGCCCTGCACCACCGGGATCTCGTACTGGCTGATCTGGTAGCCCTTGGGCAGGTCGGGGTAGAAGTAGTTCTTGCGCGCGAAGATCGACAGCGGCGCGACCTTGGCGCCCACCGCCAGCCCGAAGCGGATGGCACGTTCGACGGCGCCGCGGTTCATCACCGGCAGCGTGCCGGGCAGGGCCAGGTCCACGGCGCAGGCCTGGGTGTTCGGCGCGGCGCCGAACTGCGTCGAGGCGCCGCTGAAGATCTTGCTCTGCGTCGAGAGCTGGGCATGGGTTTCCAGGCCGATGACAACCTCGAAACCGCGGATCAGGGAAGGGGTGGCGGCCATCGTCAAAGCCCCGCCGGAGCGCGGGTGTGGAAGTCGCTGGCCTGCTGCAGCGCATGGGCCGTGTGCAGCAGCCGGCCTTCGTCGAAGTAGTTGCCGATCAGCTGCAGGCCCACCGGCATGCCGCCGGCGCCGGTGCCGGCCGGCACGCTCATGCCCGGCAGCCCGGCCAGGCTGGCCGGCAGCGTGAAGATGTCGGCCAGGTAGGCCTGCAGCGGGTCGTCGCCCTGCGCGCCGAGTTTCCAGGCGACGCTGGGCGCCACCGGGCCGGCGATGAGGTCGCAGGCCTGGAAGCAGGCCTGGAAGTCGTCGGCGATCATGCGGCGCAGCTTCTGCGCCTGCAGGTAGTAGGCGTCGTAGTAACCATGGCTGAGCACGTAGGTGCCGATCATGATGCGGCGCTTCACCTCGGGCCCGAAGCCTTCGGCGCGCGTCTTCTTGTACATGTCCAGCAGGTCGCCGTGCTGGGCGGCGCGGTGGCCGAACTTCACGCCGTCGAAGCGGCTCAGGTTCGAGCTGGCTTCGGCCGGCGCGATGATGTAGTACACCGGGATCGACAGCTCGGTGCGCGGCAGGCTGACGTCGACCAGGGTTGCGCCCAGCCTTTCCAGCTCGGCCAGCGCGCCGCGCACGGCGGCGTCCACGTCGGCCGACAGCGCGGCCGGGAAAAACTCCTTCGGCAGGCCGATGCGCAGCCCGGCCAGTGGCTTCGCCGCCGTTGCGCCTTCGCGCGATGCCAGCATCTGGGCGTGGAAGTCCTGCGGCGGGCGCTGGGCGCTGGTGGCGTCGCGTTCGTCGAAACCGCTCATCGCCGACAGCAGCAGCGCGCAGTCTTCGGCGCTGCGCGCCATCGGGCCGGCCTGGTCCAGGCTGGAGGCAAAGGCCACCATGCCGTAGCGCGAGCAGACGCCGTAGGTCGGCTTGATGCCGGTGATGCCGCAGAAGCTGGCCGGCTGGCGGATGGAGCCGCCGGTGTCGGTGCCGGTGGCGGC
>JBASTF010000034.1:0-2105 GCA_049274755.1 Rubrivivax sp.
ACCTGCTCCTCTCCGCCGCCGGTCTCGGCGCCATGGCCCTGGCCTCCTGCGGCAAGAGCGAGACCCCGGCCGCCGACGGCACGAACGCGCCGCTGCGCTTCTCCATCCTGGCGCCCGAGAGCGCCTCGAGCCTGGAGATCTTCTGGCGTCCGGTGATCGCCGACATGGAGAAGACCACGGGCCTGAAGATCACGCCCTTCTTCGGCTCCAACTACACCGCCCTGGTGGAGGCCCTGCGCTTCAAGCAGACCGAGTTCGGCTGGTTCTCGAACCTGTCTGGCCTGGAAGCCGTGCGCCGCGGCAACGGCGAGGTCTTCGCCCGCACCATCGATCCGGGCGGCGACGACGGCTACACCTCGGTGCTGATCGTGCCGGCCAAGTCCAAGCTCACGATCGAAGACGTGCTGAAGTGCGATCGCACGCTGAACTTCGGCATCGGCGACGCCAAGTCGACCTCCGGCACCCTGGCGCCCAAGACCTACCTGTTCTCGCCCAGGGGCATCGACATCCAGAAGTGCTTCAAGACCATCAAGTCGGCCAACCACGGGGCGAACCTGTCGGGTGTCGGCTCGGGTGTCCTGGACGTCGCCACCAACAACTCCACCTCCATCCGCCTGCAGGCCGAGCGCGACATCGAGCGCAAGGCCAAGGGCGAACCGACGGTCGCCGACAAGGTCCGGGTGATCTGGACCTCGCCGCGTCTGCCGGAAGATCCGATCATCTGGCGCAAGGACCTGGATCCCGCCGTGAAGGAAAAGCTGCGCCAGTTCTTCCTGACCTACGGCCAGGGCGAAGGCCCGGAAGCCGAGCGCCAGCGCGCCCTGATGGCCAAGATCTCGATCGGCGGCTTCATGCCGGCCGACGGCAATCACCTGCTGCCCGTCCGCGAGATGGAGGCCTCCGAGGCTGTCCTCCAGGCCCGCAACGACGGCGACAAGGCCAAGGAAGCCGAAGCTCAGAAGGTCCTGGACGATATCCGCGCGCAGGCTGCGGCCCTGCAGGCCAAGTCCGGCCAGCCTGTGCAATAGGCTGAACCCAGACGATGACCACTCAGCCGCCTGCCGACCTGCTGCAGCCGCCCACGCCGCCCCTCGGGCAGCGGGCGTTCGACATCATCCTGTGGGGCGGGATCATCGTCCTGCTGATCGTTTCGTTCGGTCCGGCCGAACTCCACAAGTTCCCCCTGTTGTTCTCCAACTCGGAGAACATGCGCCAATTTGGCGCGGGCTTCATCAACCCCGACTTCTCCGGCTGGCGCGACCTGGTGGAGAAAATGTGGCTGACCATCCAGATGGCGCTCTGGGGGACGGCGCTGGCCATCTTCTTCGCCATTCCGATGGGTCTGCTCGGCGCCCGCAACGTGGCGCCGCCCTTCATCCAGCTGCCGGTCCGCCGACTGATGGACCTGATCCGCTCGGTGCCCGACCTGGTCATCGGCACCGCCTTCCTGGTGGCCGTGGGCCTTGGTCCCTTCGCCGGCGTGCTGGCTCTGGCGCTGAACACCGGAGGGGTGCTGGCCAAGCTCTTCGCCGAAGCCGTGGAATCCATTGACCGGGGCCCGGTTGAGGGCGTCCGCGCCACCGGCGCCGCGCCGCTGCAGGAGGTGATCTGGGGGGTGCTCCCGCAGGTGGCCCCGCTGTGGACCTCCTATGCTCTCTACCGCTTCGAATCCAACAGCCGCAGCGCCACCGTTCTGGGCCTGATCGGCGCCGGCGGCATCGGCCAGATCCTGTTCGACAGCATGAACAGCTTCAACTACGCGCTGACCGCCGCCATCTCGATCGTCATCGTCGTGGCCGTCAGCCTGATCGATCTGCTGTCGCAAGCGATCCGCTCGCGCCTGCTCTGACAAGGGTCCGCCAAAGCGCGGACCCGGACTGTCACAAATTAGAATCCGAACCGTCGCAGTGGCGCCGCGCAGGCGTCATGCAAACTTGGCCGAACCGTCACGGGACCTCGTTAAGCCGCGCCTAAGCCTGAACGGGCTCTAGGGGATAGCGACAAGGATCCTAAAAAATGAAACTCAACACCTCGCTCTGCGCCGGGGCGGCGCTTGGCGTGCTTTTGCTGGGCGCGACCGCCGCTCAAGCGCAGGACACCACCAC
>JBASTF010000035.1:0-6544 GCA_049274755.1 Rubrivivax sp.
ACCCCCGAAACCCCGCTCGACCTGTCGGCGCTGCGGGACCTGCAGGCCAGTGGCCGGCTGCGTGTCGGCACGCTGCAGGTGGCCCAGCTGAAGCTGACGCAGTTGCGCGCCGATCTGCAAGCCGGCAACGGCCAGCTGACGCTGAACCCGCTGGCGCTGAACCTCTACCAGGGCAGCGCCAGCGGCAGCCTGCAACTCGCCGCGGCAGCCGTGCCGCGTGTGGCGCTGAAGCAGACGCTGTCCGGCGTCGCCGTCGGCCCGCTGCTGCAGGACCTGATGGGCAAGGCCCAGCTCGAAGGCCGCGGCAACGTGCAGCTCGATGTCAGCACCCAGGGCAGCACCGTCACGGCGATGAAAAAGGCCTTGGCCGGCAGCGCCCGCGCCGAACTGCAGGACGGCATGGTCAAGGGCTTCAACATCGCGCAGACCTTGCGCAATGCCAAGGCCAGGCTGGCCGGTGGCGGCACCCACGCGGGCACGGCCTCGGCCGCCGAAAGCACCGACTTCAGCGCACTCAGCGCCAGCCTGCGCATCGCCGGTGGTGTCGCACGCAACGAAGACCTGCAGCTGATCTCGCCGCTGCTGCGCGTGGGCGGCGGCGGCGACATCGACATCGGCAACGAGCAGCTCGACTACCTGGTCAAGGCCACCATCGTCGCCACGCTGCAGGGCCAGGGCGGCCCCGAACTGCAGGCGCTGCGCGGGCAGACGGTGCCGGTGCGGCTGCAAGGCCCGTTCAACGCCATCGGCTACAGCGTGGACTTCGCCGGCATGGCACGCGAGCTGGCCAAGGACAAACTCGACGGCAAGGCCGAGGCCGCGAAGACCAAGGCCAAGGAGAAGCTGGGCGAGAAGCTGAAGGGGCTGTTCGGCAAGTAGGCTGACGCCGCCCCTTCAGCGGCAGCCTTCAACCCTTGCCGTGCTTGGCGATCAAGTCTTTCGCCGTCTGCAGCAGCTTCTTGCCGTCGAAGCCGCGTTTGCCCATGTCGGCCACCCATTCCTCGTCGACGTGGCTGGACAGCTTGATGAACTCCTGGCGGTCGGCGGCGCTGATCGTGTAGAGCGTGTTGCCGCGGTCCACCGCGCTCTTGCGGCCGTTGGGGTCGTTGCCCTGCTGCGTCTTGCCCAGCCAGGCCGAGGTGGCCAGGCCGGAGTTGGCGTCGATGACCTTTTTCAGGTCAGGCGCCAGGCCTTCGTACTTGGCCTTGTTCATCGCCATCACGAAGGTCGTCGTGTACAGCGCCGGGCCGCTGGCGTCGAACTCGCTGTGGAACTTGGTCAGCTCATGCACCTTGACCGAGGGCACGACCTCCCAGGGAATGACGCAGGCCTCGATGGTGCCCTTGCTCAGCGCGTCGGGAATCTGCGGCAGCGGCATGCCTACCGGAATGGCGCCCAGCGAGCCCAGCATCTTCGTCACCTGGCGCGTCGGGCCGCGCACCTTCATGCCCTTCAAGTCGGCCGCGGTCTTCACCTGCTTGCTCGTCGAGTGGAACATGCCCGGGCCGTGCACGTGCAGCGCCAGCACATGGGTTTCCTTGAACTCGTCGGGCGCCGCGGTCTGCACGTACTCCCAGTAGGCCTTGGACGTGGCCTCGGCGTTGTTCATCATGAAGGGCAGCTCGAAGGCCTCGATGCGCGGGAAACGGCCGGCGGTGTTGCCGGGCAGCGTCCAGACGATGTCGACGACGCCGTCGCGCGCCTGGTCGTACAGCTGCACCGGCGTGCCGCCCAGCTGCATCGCCGGGTACCCCTCGAACTTGATGCGCCCCCCCGAATCCTTCTCCACCTTCTCCATCCAGGGCTTGTGCATCGACAGCCAGACGTTGGACAGCGGCGCCATGAAGGTGTGGAACTTGAGCGTCACGCTCTGCTGCGCCAGGCCGGTGAGCGGCGTGCCGAGCGCTGCCACCGCGGCGCCCTGGACGAAGGAACGGCGTTTCATCGGAGAAATCCCTCTCGGTCGAAGAAGACACTGAAGTTAACGGCGCGCTCCGCCCGCGGCGGTCACGGTTTACCCTATGAAGCGCACCAGGAACAACGGGATGATGGGGAAGAACAGGAACAGCATCGTGCGCAGCACGTCGCTGACCAGGAACGGCAGCACGCCGCGGTAGGTCTCGCCCATCGGCACGTTCTTCGCCAGCCCGTTGACGACGTAGACGTTGAGCCCGACCGGCGGCGCGATGAGCCCGAAGCCCACCGTCATCAGCACCATGATGCCGAACCAGATCGCCACCGATTCCTTCGGCATGCCGAAGTCCAGGCCGATGATGATGGGGAAGAAGATCGGGATCGTCAGCAGCAGCATCGAGAGCTCGTCCATCACCGCGCCGAGCAGCACGTAGAAGAGCAGGATCGCGACGACGACGACCAGCGGCGCCAGCCCCCAGCCGCCGATCACCGCGGCCAGCCGGTTCGGCACCTGCGTCAGCGCCAGCGCGGCGTTCATCAGGTCGGCGCCGAGGAAGATCAGGAAGATCATCGCCGCGCTGACCGCGGTGCCGTAGAAACAGTCCTTGAACTTCGCCACCGTCATCTCGCCCTTCAGCAGCGCGGTGATGAAGGTCGAGGTGGCGCCGACGGCGGCGCCTTCGGTCGGTGTGAAAAAGCCGCCGTAGATGCCGCCGAAGACCAGCGTGAAGATGACGGCGATCGGCAGCACACCCAGCACGGAATGCAGCGTCAGCGGCGGCGGCGCGTCCTCGACCTCGGGTGCATGGCCGGGCACCAGGCGCACGTAGATCGCCACCGCGACCATGTAGCCGAGCATCGCGATGATGCCGGGCACGATGGCCGCGGCGAACAGCTTGCTGATGTTCTGCTCGGTGAGGATGGCGTAGATGACGAGCACGATCGACGGCGGCAGCTGGATGCCCAGCGTGCCGCCGGCGGCCAGCGTGGCGGTGGCGATGCGGCCCGAATAACCGTGCCGCCGCATCTCCGGCAGCGCAACGCTGGTGATGGTGGCGGCGGTCGCCACCGACGAGCCGCTGATGGCGCCGAAGGCCGCGCAGGCCAGCAGCGAGGCCATGGCCAGCCCGCCCTTGAAGCGCCCCATCACCGCCGCCGCGAACTCGAACAGCGAACGGCTGATGCCGCCCTTGGTGGCGAAGTGCCCCATCAGGATGAACAGCGGGATCACCGACAGGTCGTAGCTCGCGAAACGCGCGAAGGCCTGGGTGTTGAGGAAATTCGCGAACGGCGGCCAGCCGGCCTGCACCAGGTAGCCGAGTGCGCCGGCGCCGAACATGCTGATGGCGATCGGCACGCGGACCGCCATCAGCAGCAGCATGCTGCCGAAGATCAGCGCGGTGAGTTCGATCGGGCTCATGCTGCGGCCTCCGGCGCGGCTTCGAAGCCGTCGAAGCCGTGCAGCGCCTGCACCAGGCCGATGACGACACACAGCGCCAGCGGCGGCACGATGCCGCAGTAGACGATCCACTCGGGGAAGCCCATCATCATCGAGCCGGCCTGCGACTGCCAGGCGTTCCAGCCGCCGATGCCGCTGCGCCAGGCCATCAGCCCCATCACCGCGGCATAGAGCAACGCGCCGAGGCGGTCCATGCCGTCGCGTGCCGCGTCCGAGGCGCCGGTGGTGAAGAAGTCGACGATGATGTTGCCGCGCCGCACCTGGCACCACGGCAGGAACAGCGCAATCGCCGCGCCGGCGGCCGAGCCCGAGAGCTCGAAGTCGCCGACGATGGTCCAGCCTGTGGTGTTGCGGCCGATCAGGCTGACGCAGGTCATCAGCGTGATCACCGTCAGCAGGCAGCCGGCCAGCACGGCGCAGGCTTTCGCCAGCAGGGTGAGCAGTTTTGTCGTCACGGTCGGTTCCCTCCGAATCGATTCGCTGGCATCAGTAGCGGCTGAAATACTCGCGGCGCTGCCAGGCCGCCTTGTCTTCGGCCTGCGCATGGCGGGCCTGTTCCGATTGTTTGATCGCCGCATAGGCATGGGCCAGCGGCGCGCCGAAGCCCTGCTGCATCACGGCGTCGTGCCGGAAGTCGTGGATCGCCTCGGCCAGGTCGGCCGGCAGTTTCTGGTGTTCACCGGCATAGGGTGTGTCGGTGGCCGGCGCTGGCAGCAGCCCTTGGCGCAAGCCGGCCAGGCCGGCATGCACCTGGGCCGCGATGTAGAGGTAGGGGCAGGCCATGGGCTCGCCGAGGCGGTTTTCGATGCGTGTGGCGGTGTCGCCGGCACCACCCAGCACACGCAGCAAGGCACCACGGTGGTCACGCCCCCATTGCACGGCCACCGGCGCCATCGCGTTGGGGCGGAAACGTTCGTAGCCGCCCACCGTCGTCGTGCAGCACAGCGCCATGCCACGGGCATGGGCCAGCAGCCCGGCCAGCCAGGCGCAGCCGGTGTCGGACAGCCAGTGGCGGGCATCGTCGCGGGGTACATCGGCCGCCGTGTCGCGCACAAAGGCATGGCGGCCATCGGCCAGGCGCCGCAGCGACTGGTGCAGATGCCAGCCGCTGGACATCACCTGCGCAAACGGCGGCCGGCAGACGAAGCTGGCCCAGTAGCCGGCGCGGCGCAGCGCCTGGCGCACGCCGTTGCGGAACAAGACCATCTGGTCGGCGGCGGCGAGTGCATCGGTGGCATCGAACACCGCCTCGACCTGGCTGGGGCCGAGTTCGATCTCCAGCGAACGCAGCGGCAGCTGCAGCCCCTGGGCCGTGCGCCGCACGATGGCCAGGGCTTCGTCGGCCAGGTCGGCATGGGCTTCTCCCAGCAACTGGTAACCCGGGTGCAGCAGCGACAGCCGCGGCGGTTCACCGGGCCAGCCGGCCTCGGCCGGGTCGGCACTGTCGTCGTCGATGCGGTAGACGTGGAACTCGACTTCGAGCCCGCAGACCAGGCCGTAGCCGGCGGCGGCCAGCTGTGCCAGCGCTGATTGCAGCGCACGCCGCGGGTCGATGGGCACCGGGGTGGCATCCTCGAACCAGGGCTGGCATTGCAGCCAGCCGGTGCCCGGCGCCCAGGGCAGCACACGGAAGCTTGCCGCGTCGGGCAGCAGCAGCAGGTTGTTGGCGCGGCCGAAGCCGGGCAGCGCATCCAGCGCGCCGGCCTCGAAGACCTTCAGCGCCGTGCGGTCCGACGTGTCCTTCAGCATCAGCGTGCTGACCATGCCGACACCGTCTTCGAATGCCGCACGCAGCGCCTGCGGCATCAGCGTCTTGCCGCGCAGCAGGCCATGTGCATCGCACCAGGCCACGCGCACCTGGTCCAGCCCCCAGTCGCGCACCGATTGCTGCACACGTTCGGCCGCCGCGGCGTCGAAGACACCGCAGCGCTGCGCGAAACAGTTCATGCCGGCGTGTCGGCGTGCTGCAGCCAGCTGGCGCCGCCGCGCTTGGCAGCGGCGGCCTGCTGCCAGAAGCTGTCCCATTGCGCAGCGGGCGCGATGCAGTCCATCGTGTCCGGGCCCTGCAGCGCGGCAGCCTGCGCCGCGTCCAGCACCATCGGCGGCGTGCCACCGTTTTTCACCGTCTCGATGGCCTGCAGCAGCAGGCGCCGGTTCGCCATGATGACCTTGTCGCTGGTGCCCAGGTGTTCACGGCTGCGGTCCTGGATCGCACCCATGCTTTCCACCGCCCACTGGTCGTGCAGGTTGATGTCTTCCTCGCCCATGCCCAGGTAGGTGCGGCTGCGCTGCTCCTCGGGGTTGTAGTTCCAGTTGTCGTGGCGGCCGTGGCGGGGCACGTAGTCGGGCAGCGTCATGTGGGCCAGGCGCTGGCGGCGCATCGTCTCCTTGTCCAGCGGGCCGGCGAAGCTGGTGAAGAACGAATACCAGTAGGTGTGTGTGTCGTCCACCGGCACATGCATCTGCGTGATCGTCACGTCTGCCGACAACGGGATCACGAAGGTGTGCGGGAAGGCGGCATGGGTCACACGCACATGGGTCAGCGCATCGCTGATGGCACGCAGCGTGGTCAGCCGCGTCAGGCCCGGCGCCACTTCGGCATGGCGGATCTCGGGGCTGCAGACCTCGCGCATCACCCGTGTCATCGGCCAGCGTTCACCATCGACCTCGCCGACGCTGGCGGCGCGGAACTGGCGGCCATAGGCGTCACCATCCTGCTCGTCCGCCAGGTAGCGGTGCAGGAAACTCGGGTGCGCCGGGTCGATGCCAACCTCGAAGGCCTGCAGCCAGTTGCAGTGCCACAGGCCCTTGAACGCAAAGCTGTGGCTGGCCGGCGCCGCAAAGGCGTCGAAGGCCGGCAGTTCGGGTGCTGTGCTGCCCTCGGGCCCGAGGTAGGCGAAGACGACGCCGGACTGCACTTTCACCGGGTAACTGCGCTGGCGCACACGCTGGCACAGCGTGGACCCCATCGGTTCGGCCGGTGTCTCCAGGCAGCGGCCATCGGGCGCGAACTTCCAGCCGTGGAAGGGGCAGCGCAGGCCGTCGGCTTCGTGGCGGCCGAAAGCCAGGTCGGCACCGCGGTGCGGGCAGTCGCGGTCGAGCAGGCCGAAGCGGCCGGCGGCGTCGCGGAACAGCACCAGGTCCTGGCCCAGCAGGCGCACGGCCTTCACC
>JBASTF010000036.1:0-2442 GCA_049274755.1 Rubrivivax sp.
CGGCACTGCCGGCCGAACGCCCGGCACCGGCCGGCACCGCGGCCGTGCGTGTGCGCGGTGGCCTGCTCGACCGCATGGTCAACCAGGCCGGCGAGGTGAGCATCACACGGGCCCGCATCGACAGCGACGTGAAGGCACTGCAGGGCTCACTGAACGAACTGACCGACAGCCTGGACCGCATGCGCCGCCAGCTGCGCGACATCGAGCTGCAGGCCGAGACGCAGATGAGCTCGCGCATGGAAGCGGCCAAGGCCGCGGCCGAGACCTTCGACCCGCTGGAGATGGACCGCTTCACACGCTTCCAGGAGCTGACGCGTTTCATGGCCGAGTCGGTGAACGACGTGGCCACGCTGCAGCGCAGCCTGCAGCGCACGCTGCAGTCGACCGAAGACCAGCTGGCGGCCCAGGCGCGCCTGACACGCGAGCTGCAGGACGACCTGCTGCGCACGCGCATGGTCGAATTCGAAAGCATGGCCGACCGCCTGTACCGCACGGTGCGCCAGGCGGCCAAGGAAACCGGCAAGCAGGTGCGGCTGGACATCACCGGCGGCGCCATCGAAATCGACCGCGGTGTGCTCGAACGCATGACGGGGCCGTTTGAACACCTGCTGCGCAACAGCGTCGCCCACGGCATCGAACTGCCCGAGCAGCGCGAGGCCAGCGGCAAGGACAAAAGCGGCAGCATCACGATCAGCATCACGCAGGAAGGCAACGAAGTCGGCGTCGAGGTGCGCGACGACGGGGCCGGCCTGAACCTGGCGCGCATCCGCGAACGCGGTGTCGAACGCGGGCTGATTGCCGCCGATGCCAGTGTCGCTGACGACGAACTGGCGCAGCTGATCTTTGCGCCCGGCTTCAGCACGGCCAGCAGCGTCACCGAACTCGCCGGCCGTGGTGTCGGCCTGGACGTGGTGCGCTCCGAGGTCAACGCGATGGGCGGCCGTGTGCAGACGCTGTTCACGCCTGGCCAGGGCACGGCCTTCCGGCTGTTGCTGCCGCTGACCACCGCGGTGACGCAGGTGGTGATGCTGCGCTGTGGCGAGCTCAGCATCGCGGTGCCGTCGACGCTGGTGGAAATCGTCAAACGTGCGCGTACCGACGAGATCGAGGCCGGCTACGCCAGCGGCGAGGTCGAGTTCGGCGGCGAACGTGTGCCCTTCTTCTGGCTGGCGGCGCTGCTGCAGGCCGGCCACCGCGGCCCCAGCGGCGGCCGTTCGCAGCCGCTGGTCGTCATCCGCTCGGCCAGCCAGCGTGTGGCCCTGCATGTCGACGAAGTGCTGGGCAACCAGGAAGTGGTGGTCAAGAACGTCGGCCCGCAGCTGGCGCGCCTGCCCGGCCTGGCCGGCGTGACGCTGCTGCCCTCGGGTGCCGTGGCGCTGATCTACAACCCGGTGGCGCTGGCCACGCTGTACGGCCCGGCGGCCCGCGCCCGCATGCTGGAAACGCCGGCGGCCCTGGTGGCGGTGCCGGAACCGGTGCAGCGGCCGGCGGTGTCGCTGGCGCCGCTGGTGCTGGTGGTCGACGATTCGCTGACGGTGCGGCGTGTCACGCAGCGTCTGCTGGTGCGCGAAGGCTACCGCGTGACGACGGCCAAGGACGGGCTGGACGCGCTGGAGCGCCTGGTCGAGGAACGACCCTCGGTCATCCTGTCGGACATCGAGATGCCGCGCATGGACGGCTTCGACTTCGTGCGCAACGTGCGCGCCGACCCGCGCTTCGCCGATCTGGCGGTGATCATGATCACCTCGCGCATCGCGCAGAAGCACCGCGAATACGCGGCCTCGCTGGGTGTCGACCACTACCTCGGCAAGCCGTACTCGGAAGAGGAACTGCTGTCCCTGGTGGCCCGCTACGCGGGCGCCGACATCCCGACCTGACGGCACGCAGCAGCCGATGTCGCGCGTTGTCGAGCACCTGGCCGAGCTGACCGGCTTTCGCGACCGCGACGTGCTCGACGTCACGCTGGTCGGGGCGCTGAAGGACCTGCTGCGTCCCGAGCGTGTGGCCATCTACCGCTGCGTCGGCGACGGCGAGGAACGGCGCTGGCTGACACGCGCCCACCTCACGGCGCAGGACCGCACCGCCACCGCCGACCCGCTGTGGGCCGACCCGGCCACGCTGCCGCTGCTGCGCGCCCACCCCGAGCGCCATGCCTGCCTGCTGCAGCAGTGCACGTTGCTTGTCGACCGCCGGCCGGCGCTGAGCCTGTTCCCGCTGGCCACCGACCGCGACGCCGTCGGTGTGCTCGAGATCGAAACCCCGTTGGCGCTGGACACCGAGCAGACCCGCCTGGTCAGCAGCATCCTGCGTGTCTACCGCAACTTCCAGGGCCTGCTGGACTACAGCGAACGCGACACGCTGACCGGCCTGCTGAACCGCAAGACCTTCGACGAGTCGTTCATGCGCAGCGCCGAAGGTGCGGCCCCGGTGCCGGCACTGCCC
>JBASTF010000037.1:0-1907 GCA_049274755.1 Rubrivivax sp.
GCTGCGGCACTGCGCGGGCGGCGGCATGGCGGCTTCGCGGCGTCCTGGCGCGACATCGTGGCCGACCGCACCGAGCTGCCTTTGCGTGCAGCGCTGTTGACCTTCGCCGTCATCGCGGTGCTCGCTGGCACCGTCACGGCGCTGATGGGCCACTACCATGTGTTCGGCACCGACCGCACCGGCAACGACGTGCTGGTGCAGACGCTGAAGAGTGTGCGCACGGCCTTTGTCATCGGTGCGTTGTCGACCATCGCAACACTGCCCATCGCCATCACGCTGGGCATCCTGGCGGGCTACTTCCGCGGCTGGGTCGACGAGGTCGTGCAGTACCTGTACACGACACTGTCGTCGGTGCCCAGCGTGCTGCTGATCGCGGCCTGCGTGCTGATGGTGCAGGTCTGGCTGGACAAACACCCGGACTGGTTCGAGACCGGCGTCGAACGTTCCGACCTCAAGGTCTTCATGCTCTGCGCCATCCTCGGTGTCACCGGCTGGTCCACGCTGTGCCGGCTGGTGCGCGCCGAGACGCTGAAGCTGCGTGAACTCGACTTCGTGCAGGCGGCCCAGGCCTTCGGTGTGACGCCGGCGCGCATCATGCGCAGGCACATCTTCCCCAACGTGGTGCACCTGGTGCTGATCACGACGGTGCTGTCGTTCAGCGACCTCATCCTCTACGAAGCGGTGCTGACCTACGTCGGTGTCGGCGTCGACCCCTCGACCAGCAGCTTCGGCGGCATGATCAACCTGGCCCGCAGCGAGATGAGCCGCGACCCGGTGGTGTGGTGGAGCTTCGCCGCGGCCTTCGGCTTCATGGTGGTGCTGGTGCTGGCGGCCAACCTGTTTGCCGACGGTGTGCAGCAGGCTTTCGACCCACGCGCCCGTGCGCTGCGGCCGCGGCTGGCGCTGCTGAAGAAAAAGGGCAGCGACAAGAACGACAACGCAGCAGGGGCCGCGGCATGATGCAGATCGACGATCTCCAGGTCGAGCTGGATGCCGAAGCCGGTGTCGTGCGTGCCATCGACGGCCTGAAGCTGGCCATCGAGCGCGGCGAGACCTTTGCGCTGGTCGGCGAATCCGGCTGCGGCAAGAGCATGACGGCGCTGGCCCTGATGCGCCTGCTGCCCGAGAACGGCAGCGTCACCGGCGGCAGCATCCGTGTGCCGGGCGGCGATGGGCGTGCGGTCGACATCGTCGACCTGCCGGAAGCCGGCATGCGCAGCATCCGCGGCGGCCGCATCGGCATGATCTTCCAGGAACCCAGCACCAGCCTGAACCCGGTGATGCGTGTCGGCGACCAGATCGTCGAGGCCATCCAGGCGCACACGCCGCTGCGCGGCGCGGCGGCCCGCGCCAAGGCCATCGACTGGCTGCGGCGTGTCGGCATTCCCGAGCCCGAGCGCCGCATCGACGAATACCCGTTCCGCATGAGCGGCGGCCAGAAGCAGCGTGTGATGATCGCGATGGCCCTGGCCACCGAGCCCGACTTCCTGATCGCCGACGAGCCGACGACGGCGCTGGACGTGACGATCCAGGCGCAGATCCTGGACCTGCTGAAGGACTTGCAGCGCGAGCAGCGCATGGGGCTGCTGCTGATCACCCACGATCTGGCGGTCGTGCGCGGCATGGCGCAGCGCGTGGCGCTGATGTATGCCGGCCAGATCATCGAGGTGGCCGAGGCTTCTGAGTTCTTCTCGCGGCCGCTGCATCCCTATGCTAGCGCGCTGCTGCGGGCGCTGCCGGCCAGCGAACGGCGCGGCGAGATGCTGGAAGCCATCGCCGGCACGGTGCCGCCGCTGTGGCAGCGCTTCGACGGCTGCCGCTTCGCACCGCGTTGCGCTTCGGTGATGCCGCAGTGCCACCACAGCCTGCCCGACCTGGTGGCGGTGCGCGCCGGCCACGACGTGCGC
>JBASTF010000038.1:0-15579 GCA_049274755.1 Rubrivivax sp.
GCGCTGCTGCAAGCCGCCGGATTCGGCCGCGTGCGCTCGGTGGCGACACGCATGCCGCTGCAGACCGGGCTGCTGATCGCTCGCCGGCCCGGTTGACGCCGTTGATGTAAATATTAGTTGACGTCTATTCAAGTCAGCGTAGGATGACATCAAGCACCGAGCAAACACCATGCAAACCGCCCTGCCCTCTCCTGCTGCCCGGGCCACCGGCAACGGAGACCTGTCGTGAACAGCCTGGCGGTGGTGTTGGAACGGCCGGAGCAGTTGCTGCTGAGCCAGCTCGCGCTGCAGCCGCCCGGTGACGACGACATCGTCGTCGACGTGGAGTGGAGCGGTATCAGCACCGGTACCGAACGCCTGCTCTGGACCGGCCGCATGCCCAGCTTCCCTGGCATGGGTTATCCGCTGGTCCCGGGCTACGAGTCGGTCGGCCGTGTCGTCGATGCCGGCCCCGCCGCCGGGCACCGGGTCGGCGAACGGGTCTTCGTTCCCGGTGCCCGTTGTTTCGGCCCGGTGCGCGGCCTGTTCGGCGGCGCCGCGGCAACGCTGGTGGTACCGGGCGCACGCGCGATCGAGGTCGACGAAGCCCTGGGCGAACGTGCAGTGCTGCTGGCCTTGGCCGCGACCGCCTACCACTCGGTGTCGGGCGGCGGCAAACGCCATCCGATCGTGGCGCCCGACCTCATCGTCGGCCACGGCGTGCTCGGCCGGCTCCTCGCACGGCTGAACGTTGCCGCCGGCAACATGCCTTTCACGGTCTGGGAACGCGACCCGGTGCGCGCTGCGGGCGCCCAGGGCTACACCGTGCTGCACCCCGACGACGACCCGCGTCGCGACTACCACGCGATCTACGACGTCAGCGGCGACGCCGCGCTCCTGGACACCTTGGTGGCGCGGCTGGCGCCGGGTGGCGAGATCGTGCTCGCCGGCTTCTACAGCGAACCGCTGGCCTTCAGCTTCGCGCCCGCCTTCATGCGCGAGGCACAGATCCGCTGCGCCGCAGAGTGGAAGAAGCCCGACCTGCGGGCGGTGACCGAGCTCGCGTCGATCGGCGCGTTTTCGCTCGACGGCCTGATCACCCACCACGAAGCCGCGCCCCAGGCCGCAACGGCCTACCGCACCGCCTTCGGCGATGCCGGCTGCTTGAAGATGGTTCTCGACTGGAGGCACCACGCATGAACGAACACCTTGCGAGTCGCCCGGCGCCGGCCGACGACGGCTTCTGGCTGGCCTGCTGGCTGCAGGCGCTGACGCTGTTCGATTGGAGACAGGTCACATGAACGGCGCCACCATCGCCCCCGTGCAACTGCTGCTGAAGCAGCAGCTGCGTGCCGAAGCCGCGGTCGAACCCGATCCGGTGGCCACCGGCCCGGTGAGCAAGACGACGCAGATCATCGCGATCTACGGCAAGGGCGGCATCGGCAAGAGCTTCACGCTGGCCAACCTGTCGTACATGATGGCCCAGCTCGGCAAGAAGGTGCTGCTGATCGGCTGCGACCCGAAGAGCGACACCACGAGCCTGCTGTTCGGCGGCCGTGCCTGCCCGACCATCATCGAGACCAGCTCGAAGAAGAAGCTGGCCGGCGAGGCCGTCGCGATCGGCGATGTCTGCTTCAAGCGCGACGGTGTCTTCGCGATGGAGCTCGGCGGCCCCGAGGTCGGCCGCGGCTGCGGCGGGCGCGGCATCATCCACGGCTTCGAGACGCTCGAAAAACTCGGTTTCCACGACTGGGGCTTCGACTACGTGCTGCTCGACTTCCTGGGCGACGTGGTCTGCGGCGGCTTCGGCCTGCCGATCGCGCGCGACATGTGCCAGAAGGTCATCGTCGTCGGCAGCAACGACCTGCAAAGCCTGTACGTGGCCAACAACGTCTGCAGCGCGGTCGAGTACTTCCGCAGGCTGGGCGGCAACGTCGGCGTCGCCGGCATGGTGATCAACAAGGACGACGGCAGCGGCGAGGCCGCGGCCTTCGCCGAACGTGCCGGCATCCCGGTGCTGAGCGCGATCCCGGCGCACGACGACATCCGGCGCAAGAGCGCCAGCTACGAGATCATCGGCCGGCCCGGCACACCGTGGGCGCCGCTGTTCGAGACGCTGGCGACGCAGGTGGCCGAGGCGCCGCCGGTGCGGCCGAAGCCGCTGTCGCAGGACGATCTGCTCGGCCTGTTCGCCGCCGACGCCGTGGGCCGCGACGTCAAGCTCGAGCCGGCGACGAGCTTCGACATGGTCGGCCGCGCCGAGTGCACGAAGCCGTCGCTCGAAGTGATCTACGACGCGGCCTGATGCCATGAGCGGCTGCCACACCGGTTCGGACCTGATGCATGCGGCGGCGCAGGCGGCGGGCAAGAGCGAGGTGCTCGACGCCTACGCACGCGACTACCCGAAAGGCCCGCACGACCAGCCGCAAAGCATGTGCCCGGCCTTCGGCTCGCTGCGGGTCGGCCTGCGCATGCGGCGCACCGCGACCATCCTGTCCGGCTCGGCCTGCTGCGTCTACGGCCTGAGCTTCACGTCGCACTTCTACGGCGCGCGGCGCAGCATCGGCTACGTGCCCTTCAACAGCGAGACGCTGGTCACCGGCAAGCTGTTCGAGGACATCCGCGATGCGGTGCACGCACAGGCCGATCCGACCCAGCTCGACACCATCGTCGTCATCAACCTCTGCGTGCCGACCGCCAGCGGCGTGCCGCTGCAGCTGCTGCCGAAGGCGATCAACGGCGTGCGCGTGATCGGCATCGACGTGCCGGGGTTCGGCGTGCCGACCCACGCCGAAGCGAAGGACGTGCTGGCCGGCGCGATGCTGCGCTACGCACGTGCCGAAGCCGAAGCCGGGCCGGTGGCGGCCCCGCGGGGGGGCCGCAACGAGCACCCGGCAGTGGCCCTGCTGGGCGAGATGTTCCCGGCCGACCCGGTGGGCATCGGCTCGATGCTAGCTCCGCTGGGCCTGGCCGCCGGGCCGGTGGTGCCGACACGGGAGTGGCGCGAGCTGTACGCCGCGCTCGATGCGCCGATCGCCGCCGCGATCCACCCGTTCTACACCGCCAGCGTGCGCGAGTTCGAAGCCGCCGGCCGCCGCGTCGTCGCGTCGGCGCCGGTGGGCCACGACGGCACCGAAGCCTGGCTGCAGGCCGTCGGCAACGCCGCCAACGTGCCGCAGGCGCAGATCGATGCGGCGAAGAACCGCTGGCTGCCCGCAATCCGCGGCGCGTTGAGCGCGATGCCGGTGAAGGGCCGCATCACGCTGTCGGGCTACGAAGGCAGCGAGCTGCTGGTGGCGCGGCTGCTGGTCGAAAGCGGCGCCGAGCTGCGGTATGTGGGAACGGCGTGCCCGAGAACGCCGTGGTCGGCACCGGACCGCGAATGGCTGGAAGCGCGCGGTGTGCATGTGCAGTACCGCGCGTCGCTCGAACAGGACCTGGCAGCGCTGCGCGAGTTCCGGCCCGACCTGGCGATCGGCACGACGCCGGTGGTGCAGGCAGCCAAGCAGGCCACGATCCCGGCGCTGTACTTCACCAACCTGATCTCGGCGCGCCCGCTGATGGGCCCGGCGGGCGCCGGTTCGCTGGCGCAGGTGGTGAACGCGGCCATCGCGAACAAGGCGCGCTTCGTCGCGATGCACGACTTCTTCGGCGCCACGGGCGTTGGCGACAACGCCGGCGTCTGGCAGGAACCGCCGGTCGCACGCCCCGAGTTCCGCGCCGAGATGCGGCGGCAGATCATCAAGATCCAGAAACGGCGCAAGGCCGAGGAGATGGTCTGATGCGCGCCGCCGGGCCGCTCCCAAGGCGCGCGCTCCCCCTCGGGGGGGTCGGCGCGCAGCGCCGCAGGGGGTCATGACGTGACCTACATCATCGACCACGACCGTGCCGGCGGCTACTGGGGCGCCGTCTACGTCTTCACCGCGATCAAGGGCCTGCAGGTCGTGATCGACGGCCCGGTCGGCTGCGAGAACCTGCCGGTGACGAGCGTGCTGCACTACACCGACGCGCTGCCGCCGCACGAGCTGCCGATCGTCGTCACCGGCCTGGCCGAAGAACAACTCGGCCGCGAAGGCACCGAAGGCAACCTGCGCCGCGCACACGCCACACTCGACCCCGACCTGCCGTCGGTCGTCGTCACCGGCTCGATCGCCGAGATGATCGGCGGCGGCGTCACGCCCGAAGGCACGACGATCCAGCGTTTCCTGCCGCGCACGATCGACGAAGACCAGTGGCAGAGCGCGAACCGCGCGCTGCTGTGGCTGTGGCAGCAGCACGGCCTGCGCAAGATTCCCGAGCGTGTGCGCGCGGAAGGCCAGAAGCCGCGTGTCAACCTCATCGGCCCGGCCTACGGCATGTTCAACGGGCCCAGCGACACGGCCGAGATCTGCCGCCTCGTCGAAGGCATCGGCGCCAGCGTGAACATGGTGTTCCCGCTCGGCAGCCACCTCGCCGACGTGGCGCGCCTGGTCGACGCCGACGTCAACGTCTGCCTGTACCGCGAATACGGCCGGCTGCTGTGCGAGACGCTGGAGCGCCCCTACCTGCAGGCGCCGGTCGGGCTGCACAGCACAACCGCGTTCCTGCGCGAACTGGGCACGCTGCTCGGGCTCGACCCCGAGCCCTTCATCGAGCGCGAGAAACACACGACGATCAAGCCGGTGTGGGACCTGTGGCGCTCGGTGACGCAGGACTTCTTCGCCACCGCGAGTTTTGCCGTCGTCGCCAACGAGACCTACACACGCGGGCTGCGCCACTTCCTCGAAGACGAGCTCGGGCTGCCGTGCCGCTTTGCCATCGCCCGCAAGGCGGGAACGAAGACGGACCATGAAGCCGTGCGCAAGCTGGTGCACGAGCAGGCACCGCTGGTGCTGTTCGGCAGCGTCAACGAACGCATGTACCTGGCGGAGAAGGCGGCGGCCGGGCCGATGAAGCCGAGCTTCATCCCGGCCTCGTTCCCGGGCGCCATCATCCGCCGCGCCACCGGCACGCCGTTCATGGGTTATGCCGGCGCCACCTACGTGGTGCAGGAAGTCTGCAACGCACTCTTCGACGCGCTGTTCCACATCCTGCCGCTGGGCACCGAGCTCGACCGCGTCGAAGCAACACCGGCGCGCCACTACCAGGAGCTGCCCTGGGACGACGACGCCCGCGCGCTGCTCGACCGCCGGGTCGACAGCCAGCCCGTGCTCGTGCGCATCTCGGCCGCCAAACAGCTGCGCGACCGGGCCGAGCGGCACGCGCGACGCGCCGGCAGCACGCACGTCAGCGCCGCGCTCGTCGAGGAGAGCACCGAATGAGGCCGGCACGCAAGCCGGTGTCACCCCTGCCGCGTGGGGTTCGCGCGGTAACGGCCCGCGGGCCACTTTGCAGGAGCAATCGTCATGGCAGATGACAGGAGGGGCTCGCTATCGGGCCTGACGGAACAGGAAGCAAGAGAGTTCCACGGCATCTTCATGGGCAGCTTCATCGGCTTCACGCTCATCGCCATCGTTGCCCACGTGCTGGTGTGGCAGTGGCGGCCGTGGCTCTGAGAGACAAGCCGGGACCGACCGGAGAGCGCGCGTCGTTCGCCGGCATTTTCGTGATCGCGTTCCTCGTCTTCTTCCCGATCGCGCTGGTGGCACAGGCACTGGCCGTGCCGTGGCGCAGCTGGTTCCCCGGGGCGGAGATGGAGAAGTCGCTGGTCGGCGGCGTCAGGACGGCCGTCTACAGCGCCATGTCGCATCTGATTTGAGGAGAACCCCCCATGTGGAAGATCTGGTTGTTGTTCGATCCGCGCCGTGCCTTGGTGGCGCTGTTCGTCTTTCTCTTCGTGCTCGCGCTGCTGATCCACTTCATCCTGCTGTCGACCGGCAGGTTCAACTGGCTCGACGGCGGCAAGTCGGCCGCGACGGCAATGCCGCCGGCGGTCACGGCACCCAAGTAGCGAACCGGCTTCCTGCCGGACGCAGGCGCAGGCGGCGGGTCGGTCAAGCCCGCCGTCACGGCCTGTGAACCCACGACCCGGTCGTCACGTGACGACAAGGAGCGGCCCATGGCCATGCTCAGCTTCGAAAGAAAGTACCGCGTGCGTGGCGGCACGCTGCTCGGCGGAGACCTGTTCGACTTCTGGGTCGGGCCGTTCTACGTCGGCTTCTTCGGCGTCACGACGGCGTTCTTCGCGTCGATCGGCACGCTGCTCATCGTCTGGGGCGCATCGCAAGGGCCGACCTGGAACCTGTGGCAGATCAGCATCGCGCCGCCCGACCTGAAATACGGCCTCGGCCTGGCACCGCTGCTGCAGGGCGGGCTGTGGCAACTGATCACGATCTGTGCCATCGGCGCCTTCGTGTCGTGGGCGCTGCGCGAGGTCGAGATCTGCCGCAAGCTCGGCATCGGCTACCACGTGCCGGTGGCGTTTTCGTTCGCCATCGGCGCCTACGTCACGCTGGTCGTGATCCGGCCGTTGCTGCTGGGCGCCTGGGGACATGGTTTTCCGTACGGGATCATCAGCCACCTCGACTGGGTCTCGAACACGGGCTACCAGTACCTGCACTTCCACTACAACCCGGCGCACATGCTGGGGGTGAGCTTCTTCTTCGCGACCACCTTCGCGCTGTCGCTGCACGGCTCGCTGATCCTGTCGGCCACCAACCCGGCCAAGGGCGAGACGGTGAAGACCGCCGAGCACGAAAACACCTTCTTCCGCGACGCCATCGGCTATTCGATCGGCACGCTGGGCATCCACCGCCTCGGGCTCTTCCTGGCGCTGTCGGCGGTGTTCTGGAGCGCCGTCTGCATCGTCATCAGCGGCCCGTTCTGGACCCGCGGCTGGCCCGAGTGGTGGACCTGGTGGCTCAACCTGCCCGTCTGGCGCTAGGAGCATCCAAGTGGCCGAATACCAGAACCTCTTCACCACCGTGCAGGTGGCGGCACCGTCGTATGGCGGCGTCAGCGTCGGCAACGACGACCACGAGCGCACACGCGGCGTCAGCCACTGGCACTGGCTGGGCCGCATCGGCGACGCGCAGATCGGGCCGATCTACCTCGGCTGGCTGGGTGTCGCGTCGCTGATCTGCGGCTTCGCGGCCTTCGAGATCATCGGCCTCAACATGTTCGCTTCGGTGAACTGGGACCCGGTGCAGTTCGTGCGCCAGCTGCCGTGGCTGGCGCTGGAGCCGCCACCGCCGCAGTACGGGCTGAAGCTGCCGCCGCTGAACCAGGGCGGCTGGTGGCTGCTCGCCGGCTTCCTGCTCACCGTGTCGGTGCTGCTGTGGTGGGCACGCATGCTCCGGCGTGCACGGGCCCTCGGCATGGGCACCCATGTCGCGTGGGCCTTCGCGGCCGCGATCTGGCTCTTCCTCGTGCTCGGCTTCATCCGCCCGCTGCTGATGGGCAGCTGGAGCGAAGCCGTGCCCTTCGGCATCTTCCCGCACCTGGACTGGACCGCTGCGTTCTCGCTGCGCTACGGCAACCTCTTCTACAACCCGTTCCACATGCTGTCGATCGCGTTCCTGTACGGCGCGACGCTGCTGTTCGCAATGCACGGCGCCACGATCCTGGCGGTCAGCCGCTTCGGCGGCGAACGCGAGATCGAGCAGATCGTCGACCGCGGCACCGCCAGCGAACGCGCGGCGCTGTTCTGGCGCTGGACGATGGGCTTCAACGCGACGATGGAATCGGTGCACCGCTGGGCCTGGTGGTGCGCAGTGCTGTGCCCGCTGGCCGGCGGCATCGGCATCCTGCTCACCGGCACCGTGGTCGACAACTGGTACCTGTGGGCCGTCAAGCACCATGTCGCACCCTCGTATCCGGCGGTGTTCCCGAACGTGCCCGACCCGGCGCTGCTGCAAGGAGTCAAGCCATGAAGCGCAGCCTGGTTGTCTGTGCGGCCGCAGTGCTGCTGCTGGCCGCCTGCGAGCGCCCGCCGGTCGAGATGGTGCAGCGCGGCTACCGCGGCACCGGCATGGACCAGGTCTACAACCCGCGCCTGCTGGCCACGCAGGCGCCGCTGAACGCCGCGCCGGAAACGCTGCCCGCGGTGCCGGCCGGTGGCCCGAAGGCCGGCGAGGTCTTCAAGAACGTGAAGGTGCTTGGCGAACTCGGCATCGCCGAGTTCACGCGCACGATGCAGGCGATGACGAACTGGGTGTCGCCGAAGGAGGGCTGCAACTACTGCCACAACCCGCAGGACCTGGCCGACGACTCCAAGTACCAGAAGGTCGTTGCACGCCGCATGCTGGAGATGACCCGCCACGTCAATGCCGACTGGAAGCCCCATGTCGGTGGCACCGGCGTCACCTGCTACACCTGCCACCGCGGCAATCACGTGCCCGAACAGACCTGGTTCCAGGCACCGGCGCAGAAAGGCACGTTTGCCGGCAACCGCGCCGGGCAGAACGCGCCGGCACGGACCGTCGCCTACACGGCGCTGCCGAACGACCCGTTCACGCCCTTCCTGCAGGGCGCAACCGAGATCCGCATCATCGGCGCAGGCCCGCTGCCGCCGCCCGGGCAGGGCCCGTCGGTCCAGCAGGCCGAAGGCACCTACGGCCTGATGATGCACATGTCGCAGTCGCTGGGTGTCAACTGCACCTATTGCCACAACAGCCGTTCGTTCCAGAGCTGGGACCAGAGCGCACCGCAGCGTGCCACCGCCTGGCATGGCATCCGCATGCTGCGCGACCTGAACGGCACCTACCTGCAGCCGCTGACGGGCAGTTTCCCGGCCACGCGCCTCGGCCCGGGCGGCGATGTCGCGAAACTGAATTGCGCCACCTGCCACCAGGGCGCGTTCAAGCCGTTGCTCGGTGTGGCGATGGCACCGGCCTACCCTGCGCTCGGCCCGTCGCCCCCGTAGTCGAGGTGTGCAAGGGCGCCTCGTAGCGGACGAGGCATCCCGGGCCTTGCGCTGCCTCAGCAGCAAACCTTGGACACATCGGTTTGAACCTGCATTTGTGGCCCACCGGCCCCTAGAGCAGCAGCGATGCGGCTGTCGTGCGCGGCCGTCAGTTGCCGGCCAAGAGACCGCTGTTATCAGTTCGGGCACGGCGGTGAACAGATCCGCCTCGAGGCCGTCGTCGGCCACGCTGAAGATCGGCACCTCGATCGCTATTGGGATCGACGCTCATCGGTTGATGTCCGCCCATGGCGAGCCGGCGGTGGCGGACGAGTTTGCCTTGGCCGACCTGGCACCGGGCGTCGAGGCCCAGTTGTGGGGCAAGGAGCGCCGGGATCGGATGTGGCCATGCCGGCGCGCGCCCTGGTGTGGCGACCGAACGATTCGTGACCTCACGGACGCACGGCGAAGCGGTATCGCCATCCTGCTGCCCTTGGGCCTGCCGGCGGACCATTTCAAGCTGCAGGCGCTTTCCCGGTCGTACTTCCCATGGTTGCTCGCGATCCGCTCGGGTCGGTGAGCCCGACGACCGTCATGAAACGCTTCTATCTTCGGTGCTTTGCTTGGCAATGACCTGCACCGACCGAACGGCACCATGGAAGCCTTGAACAACTTCAACCTGCAATCGC
Source organism: Rubrivivax sp. (assembly GCA_049274755.1). Taxonomy (GTDB): domain Bacteria; phylum Pseudomonadota; class Gammaproteobacteria; order Burkholderiales; family Burkholderiaceae_C; genus Rubrivivax. Next base: position 9,490 of record JBASTF010000038.1, read on the forward strand.
TGCTCAACACCCTGATCAGCCTCGTGACGGCGTTTCTGCTGGGCGGTTTGATCGGCTTCGAGCGTCAGGTGCGCCAGCGCACCGCGGGTCTGCGCACGAACACGCTGGTGGCGGTGGGTGCCGCCGTGTTCGTCGACATGGCCAATCGGCTGGGGGGGCATGACGGCGCGATTCACGTGGTTGCCTATGTCGTCTCGGGGATCGGCTTCCTGGGTGCGGGTGCAATCATGAAGGAAGGCGCCAACATCTCGGGCCTCAACACCGCTGCGACCTTGTGGGGGTCGGCTGCGGTGGGCGCTTGCGCAGGCGCCGACCTGATCGGGGAGGCCCTGGTGGCCGCCGTCTTCGTGCTGGCCAGCAACACGTTGCTGCGGCCGGTCGTCAACCGCATCAACAGGCGACCGCTCAACGAAGAATCGAGCGAAGCCACCTACTGCGTGTATGTCATCTGCAAGCGCGACGTGCAGGCCGATGTGCGGGAGAAACTCGTCGACATGCTGGTGGCGGCGAGCTACCCGGTGCGTGATGTCGACCAGCACCCCTTCGGCCAGCTTGACGTGGAGATCGAGGCAACGCTGTACGCCACGGCTGTGGACGCGCAGGAACTGGACCGCACGGTCGCCTCGATTGAAGCGCTGGCTGGTGTTGTCCAGGCCTTCTGGAACGGTAGCAGCGATGAATGAATGCTTTCAGCTGGAGCGCATCGGCTCTGGCTGCGCACGGTGCGTACACCGCAGCCCGCGGACCGCAGCGACCGCCCGCGTGGTGGAACTCAGAAGCTGTTGACCGGAATCTTCAGGTAGCGCACGCCGTTCGACTCCGGCGCCGGCATTTCGCCGGCTCGGATGTTGACCTGGACGGCCGGCAGGATCAGCACCGGCAGCGCGAGCGTCGCATCGCGCTTCTCGCGCATGGCCACGAAACCCGCTTCGTCGATGCCGTCGTGCAGGTGGATGTTCTTCGCACGCTGCTCGGCCACCGTGGTCTCCCACCCGGGCGCGCGCCCCTCCGGCGGGTAGTCGTGGCACATGAGAAGCCGCGTGGCCGGTTGCAGCGCCAGCAGCCTGCGCACCGATGCATACAGGGTGCGCGCATCGCCACCGGGGAAATCGCAGCGCGCGCTGCCCACGTCGGGCATGAAGAGCGTGTCGCCGACGAAGGCGAGCTGGGCCACGCCCGCGTCGTCCTCCAGCACGTAGGCCATGTCCGCCGGTGTATGGCCCGGCACGTGTAGCGCGCGCATCCGCAGCGTGCCGACATGGAACACCTCGTCGGGCTCGAAGAGGTGGCCGAACTGCGAACCGTCGAGGCGGAAGTCCTGGCCCAGATGGAAGACCTGGCCGAACACGCCCTGCACCGTGCGGATCGCCGATCCGATGGCGACGGTGCCGCCGAGGTGCTGGCGCAGATGCGGCGCCGCCGAGAGGTGGTCGGCATGCGCGTGCGTCTCCAACAGCCATTGGACTTCGAGGCCATGCCCGCGGACGAACGCAATCACCCGGTCGGCCGAGGCGGTCGAGGTGCGGCCAGACTTCGGGTCGTAGTCCAGCACCGAATCGATGATTGCGCAGCGGCCGCCATCAGCTTCGAAGAGCACGTAGGTGATGGTCGAGGTCGCAGGGTCGAAGAAGGCCTGCACCCGGGGTTGCGGCGGCGCGGAGGAGAGAATCAGTGTGTCTCCAGAGACATTCATGGCGAGCTCCGGGCGAACGGTGGATTGGTGTGCAATCATCATATTTAAGTATGCTTTGTATATTTGTATACTGATGCCGTGCGCACGTCCACCTCCACCGATCCTGCTCCGACGTTCACGCCGACGCCGCGAGCCTTGCAGCAACTGCGTGCTTCGGCCGGCAAGGCCTGTTCGCTGCTGAAGGCCATGGCCAACGAAGACCGCCTGCTGCTTCTGTGCCAGCTGGCCGAGGCCGAACGCAATGTCGGTGAGTTGCAGGCCAGCACGGGCATCGTGCAGCCGACGCTGTCGCAGCAACTGGGGGTGCTGCGCGACGCGGGTCTGGTCCAGACGCGGCGCGAGGGCAAGTTCATCTACTACCAACTCGCGAGTGCGGAAGTGCTGGCCGTCATGCAGGCGCTGTATGCGAGCTTCTGTGGCCGTGCCAAGGCTGGTCCGCCGGCAAGGGGGACGCGCAAGTGACGACAGCCTGGGCCCACTTCACACCTTGGACTTCGTTGGCGGGCGGCGCGCTCATCGGCCTGTCAGCGGCGCTCTTGGTCCTGTTCAACGGCCGCGTCGCGGGCATCAGCGGTGTGCTCGGTGGGCTGATGGGGCCCAAGGCATCGGGCGACCGCTTCTGGCGCGTCCTGTTCATCGGCGGGCTGCTGGCGGCCGCGCCGCTGTGGCGCCTGGTGCATGCCTTGCCGCCGGCGACCATCGATGCCGGCACCTCCGTGCTGCTGACCGCCGGCCTGCTGGTCGGCATCGGTACCCGCTATGCGGCGGGTTGCACCAGCGGCCACGGCGTGTGCGGGCTGTCGCGCGGCTCGCCGCGCTCGCTGGTGGCGACCGCCGCGTTCATGGCGGCGGGCCTCCTGACAGTCTATGTGGCGCGCCACCTGACCGGAACCTTCTGACCATGCGCAGCTTCTTCGCTTTGCTCGCCGGACTCGTCTTCGGGCTGGGCCTGATCCTTTCGGGCATGACCGACCCCGCCAAGGTCCTGGGCTTCCTGGACCTCGCGGGCAACTGGGACCCTTCACTGGCGATGGTCATGGCCGCTGCCATCGCCGTCGCCACGCCGGCCTTCGTCTGGGCCCGACAGCGCCCGCGCAGCCTGCTCGGTGCTCCAGTGCAACTGCCGACACGCAGCATCGTGGACCGACGTCTGGTGTTCGGCAGCCTCGTCTTCGGCGCGGGCTGGGGGCTCGCCGGCTTCTGCCCGGGGCCCGCACTGGTGAGTGCCGCTTCGGGCCACGGTCAGGGCCTGCTGTTCGTGGCGGCGATGCTCGCGGGTATGGGCGTCTTCTCTCTGCTGGAACGACGGGCGGGCAAGACCGCGCCGCAAGGCCGCGTCGCTGGACCACCCTCGCAGACCTGAAAGGAGCCTGACGATCGCGCCGCAGGGCACTGGATGTGCCAGCGCGCCACTGGCCCCCCAAGACATCCCTGGGATTGCCATGGCCGGCTGTCGTGGCGTTCGCCGACCTTCCTGTTGTGCCTGGGCAGATCTCGGATGCTCGGGTGGTACGCTTTGCCGACTTGTTGCGCACTGGCCTCCGCGCTCTACCGGCGCGACCCGGTGCCTTGCACCTGACTCCAGCCATCCAGCTCAACGCGATGGATGGTCCGTCCTCCACCGCGCCATCACGTCGAGCATTGCGTTTGCGACGGCTGCCGCTGACACGGCGTTGTTCACGGCTGCCGCCACGTAGGCGGCTGACAGCGCGTCGTAGGCGACCACCGCGCTCGCGCTCGGTGTGCCACCCAGATGACCGATCCACTCCCGGGCGGTGCCGGTGCCGGAAGTCCACTCCATCAGCATCACGCCCTGTCCGAACCAGGAGCGGGCCGTGCTCGGCCCTGCGGTGCCGCTGTCAGCAATCGGGTAGAGCATTGACCATTGCCGCGCCACGGTCTGCGGGCGCAACAACCGGCCTTCCAGGACAGCGCGCCAGACCGCCGCCACATCCTGCGCTCCGGCGATCACGTTGCCTGCGCCGATGCGCAGCCATTGTCCGGGATCGCTCGTGGGTTCACGCCCCAGGTGAGGCGTGGCCAAGGCCGCGACCTGCGCTTCGCCCTCATGCAGGGCGCGCAGCTGGTTCAGCCCCAACGGCACGGCGACCCGCCGCTGCAGGATCGCATCGAAAGGCTGTTGCTCCACAACTTGCACGATGCGCCCCAGCAGCTCGAAACCGATGTTCGAATAGCTGGCCACGCTGCCGGGGCACTCGATCGCTGGCGTGGCAACCGCTGCCGCGAGCCACGCCTCTGAACTTGCAGGTGCCGGGATCGCAGCCGACAGGTTGGTGGCCAGGCCGCTGGTGTGCGTGAGCAATTGCCCGACCGTGATGAGCGCGGCATTGGGCATCTGCGGATACCAGGTCGAGAGCCGGTCATCGAGCCGGAGCCGGCCTTCCTCCACCAACTGCAGCACGAGCACTGCGGTGAGCGCCTTTCCCACGCTCGCCCAGTAGAACCACGTGGCCTCGCTGGCCGCTTGCGGTGGCGTGACGCGCGCCAGACCGCGGGTTGCCGTCCAGCGACCGAGTCCGGGAAGGTCGACAGCGACGTTGATGGCGGGGGCGCCGGTCTGCTGGAGCAACGCATCGACGCGTGCGTCCAGCAACGCAGCGAGCCCGTCTGGCACCGCTGTGGAGGCGGCTGCAGGCCCCGGCGATGGGAAGGCGCTGGCCGGAAATGGCGCGTGCAGTGCCGATCCCACGTAAGCCTGGCTCTGGGAGCACACCATGGCACCGGCCCGGTCGGAGACGGCCGTACCGCCGCAACCCGCCAGCGCCACGGTGGTCGACAGGGCCAGCGTGCGGATCGCGCCCCTCATGGTGCGGCGCTCGCCGGATGGTGTTCATCAACAACAGCGCCTCGCGCGCTCGCGCGACCAGCCTCGTAGTCGCCGTAGGCCGGCAACACGGCGCAGGGGGCAGCGGCGGGGTTCTGCGTCAACCGGCAGGCGTTGGACGAACTCCGCAAACCCTCGTAGAACCCGCGTTCCCAGTGCAGGCCCGCACAGCCTGCCAGCGCAAGGGCCGAGGCGGCGACGATCAGAGTTCTCAGCAGCATGGTGATCTCATAAAATATGTAGAACAACAAATAATTATTGTTTTACAGAAATTCTATGAGCAAACCGAACCGTGCACAAGGAGCCGCCATGGGCCAGTCGCCACCACGCGTCGCCGTCGGGTCCATCGCGCTGTCCAGGTTGTTGGCCGTCGCTTGCCTGATCCTGTCTGTGGCCTTGCCGCTGCTCTCGCTCTACGCCTTGAGCGGGTTGTCGGCGGAGGCCTGGTTCTCCCGCGTTGGGCTTCGTTCGTTGGCGCCGACGGCACCTTGGCAAGTGGGGGCGGCGTTCGGTTTGGCCCTTTTGCCAGTCAGCGCCATGGCCTACGGTCTGCTGCGAGCCAGCCAATGCCTGCGGGGTTTTGTGCGCGGCGAAGTCTTCGACGTGTCAACGGTGAAACATTTGCGCGGCTTCGCCGCGGCGGCGCTGGTCTCAGCCCTGCTCGGGCTTGCGGTGCCCATGCTGATCAGTCTTGTGCTGACCTGGCATGCACCGCCGGGGCAGCACGCGCTGGCCATGGGTGTCAGCGCGAGCGACCTGTTGATGGCCCTGGTGGCGGGCATCGTCTGGCAAGTTGCGGCCGTGTTCACACGCGCGATCGCGCTGGCCGAAGAGAACGCGCAGTTCATCTGAACGTTCCATCGCAATGCCCATCGTCGTCAAGCTGGGCCTCGTGCTCGCCGACCGCAAGGTCAAGTCGAAAGACTTGGCCGAGTACATCGGCATCACGGAGGCAAACCTGTCCTTGCTCAAGCAGGGCAAGGTCAAGGGCGTGCGCTTCGATACCTTGCAGCGCATCTGCGAGTTCTTGCATTGCCAGCCAGCCGACCTGCTGGTGTCGGTCGAGGATGCGCCACCGGACAGTGCCTGACGGCCCGCGGCAGTCGCCGGCCGGAACCGGAAGCGATGGAGGCGCCACGCGCTGGCGCAACCATGCTGGCAAAAAGGATCCGCTCAATCGTCTGAAGGATTGAGTCCGCCGTTGCAACCCACTGGAACGGCGAGGTGTCGGCGTTGTAGCGCTGCACGAACAGTTCGATCTGCTGCTTGAGTTCGCGCACGCTGCTGAACGAGTTGCGTCGGGTGCGCGCACTCCAGTGCGTTTGCTTGACTGGGCGAGTCTGCAGTGCCTGGTTCAAAAGGCCCGCGACTCGCTGATCGTCCAGCGCCCTCGGACGGCCGGGCCGTGGCTCGCTGCGCAGTCCCGCTAGTGTCCTGTCCCGTTAATTTCTGGCATTAATCGTGCATGCCATTGCGGCATCTTGGGAACGGAGATGCCGCGATGAGAACGGGCAGACCGAAGGTCGAGTTGCTGCTGACGGATGAGGAGCGA
>JBASTF010000039.1:0-5656 GCA_049274755.1 Rubrivivax sp.
CGGCGCTGCCGCGTGAACGCATCCGCCTGCGCGGGCTGATGGCGATTCCCGAACCCGCGGCCGACGCCGAAGCGCAGCGGCTGCCGCACCATCAGCTGCATGGACTGCTGGTGGCGCTGAACGCCGGCGGCTTGCAGCTCGACACCTTGTCGATGGGCATGAGTGCCGACCTGGAAGCGGCCGTGGCCGAAGGGGCGACGCTGGTGCGCGTGGGGACGGCGATCTTCGGCCAAAGATAAAGGCCGCCCCACGCGCAGCCGCGCGTCAGCGCGGCCTTGGGGCCAGGACTCTCGTCGTCTGAAGCATCAGCATCCCTTTCAAGGTCGTTGGACGGTTGAAAGAGAAGGTTCGGTCTGCGCGACACCGCGCAAAGCGGTGTTGTTGCCGGCCGGCAGCCCCGCTGGCATGGCGCCCAGGTGGCGCGGTAGCCCGGTGGCTTTGCGTCCCCGCCTTTCGACGGGTTTGCCCTTCTCGCCGGCTGCACCGCAACCGACACCGCCACTCTAGCCAAGCCAGGCCGCGCCGCACGTGCGGCGGCCTCAAGTTCTGCGGCCACGTGCCGAAATCACGATGCGATCAGCAGGGCCTCGCCCAGCGTTTTCGTGACGTTTTGCACGACGCGGAAAAGCACCGTTTTCACCCCGCATCTTGACCTCCAGAAACGTTCGCAAATGTTTGTAAGCCCCTAGATTGATACCCCATGTTCAGGGGGGCGATGGACCCGCCGGACACCACAGCGGAGCAACTCCCGATGGCGACACCGATGCGTTTCACGGTCCTGATCGAACGGCGCCTGCTGGCGCAGCCGCCGGCCCACTGGCCGGCCCTGGCCTGGGCCTTGTTGACCCTGACCTTGATGGCCTTGCTGCTGGCCAGCCCGCCGGTGCTGGCGCGGCCGGGCGGCGAATTTTTTGGCGGCGAGCGCCAGAAGGTGGCCCGCGACCTCGAATCCGAAATCGGCTCGGTGCGCCACGGCGGCAAGCGCTGGGCGCGTGAGCTGCGTGGCCAGCGCCATGTGCAGATGGTGGTCATCAGCAACAGCAGCGACCCCGAACTCAGCGATCTGCGCCGCGCCGTGCTGCGCCTGGGCGGTTCGGTCCATGCCCGCCACCCGCTGGTGCGTGGCCTGACGGTGCAGATGCCGAGCAACAAGGTGGCGGCACTGGCCGAACGGGCCGACGTCGTCAGCGTCTCGCCGAACCGCGACGTGCGGCGCTCGGCCAGCGTGCTGGAAGCCAGCAGCGGCGTGTTGACCAGCGGCGTGCGCAGCTACACCAGCAGCACCAGCTACAGCGGCCTGGACGGCAGCGGCGTCGGCATCGCCGTGCTCGACTCCGGTGTCATGAAGGTGCACAAGAGCTTCGGCGACGGCAGCGGCAACTCGCGTGTGGCGCGCAACGTCAACCTGCGCAACGCCAACCTGTCCGACTGGCTGGTGGGCGTGGACAGCACCGTCTCGCCGGCCCCCGGCAGCGCGGCGCTGGCCAGCTACGAAGCGGCGATCAACAACGCCAGCGCGACGACGCAGGACCACTACGGCCACGGCACCCACGTCGCTTCGGTGGCCGCGGCGCGCGGCTTCTACCAGAGCATCGACTCCACCGGCGTCGCGCCGGGCGCCACGGTCTACGACGTGCGTGTGCTCGACGAAAACGGCGAGGGCAACCTCAGCGACGTCATCGAAGGCATCCAGTGGGCCGTGTTCCACGCCCGCGAATACAACATCCGCGTGCTGAACCTCAGCCTGGCGGCCTCGTCGGCCGAAAGCTGGCAGACCGACCCGCTGTGCATCGCGGTGCGCCGCGCCACGGCCGCCGGCCTGGTGGTGGTGGTGGCCGCCGGCAACTTCGGTGTCTCGGCCGCCAACCAGGAAGCCTACGGCACCATCGGCTCGCCCGGCATCGACCCCAGCGTCATCACCGTCGGCGCCGCCAACACCAAGAACACCGGTGTGCGCGAGGACGACGTCGTCAACAACTTCAGCTCGCGTGGCCCGACGCGCGGTGCGATGACGGTGAACGGCGTGCGCCGTGTCGACAACCTGCTGAAGCCCGACCTCGTGGCCCCGGGCAACAAGATCGTCGGCGCCGCCGCCACCCGCGCCTCGCTGCTGAACCCGGTGTGGAACCAGCTGGCCAACGTCAACCCCGGCCTGGTCAGCGGCGTCACCAGCCTGCTGCAACCCTACCAGCAGACGCTGATGGCGCTGAGCGGCACCTCGATCGCCGCGCCCGCCGTGGCCGGCACCGTGGCGCTGATGCTGCAGGCCAACCCGGGCCTGACGCCGCCGCTGATCAAGGCCATCCTGCAGTACAGCGCACAGCCGCTGCCCAACGCCAACCTGCTGCAGCAGGGCGCCGGCATGCTGAACGTCGACGGCGCGGTGGCGATGGCCAAGGCGCTGCGCACCGACATTGCCAGCGCCATCGACGCCGGCACGCTGACGCCAGGCGCCTCGCTGCTGGCTGCCGGCAAGAGCATGCCGACGCGCAGCTCGGTGCTGGTCGGCAAGACGACGAAGTGGTCGCGCCTGGTCTACGTCGGCGGCAACATCGTCGTCAGCGGCGACTCGCTGCTGACGCAGTACCAGCCGATCTGGGACCCGCGCATCACCTGGGCCAACGGCGTCGTGAAGAAGGTGCAGCCGCTCTACTGGTCGGGCAGCGGCATCGCCGCCAACACCTTCGTCAAGTCCTTCAACGACCTGACGCTGGGCAGCCAGGTGCTGGTCGGCGGTTCGGTGCTGAACGTCACCGGCCTGGCCGGCGCCAGCTCGCTGCTCGGCCGCACCGGGGTTTTCCTGCCGTCGCTGACGCTGGCCACCTGGGCCGAAAGCGGCAGCGGCATCGTGCTCGGCAGCGGCATCGTGATGAGCGAAGGCATCGTCATGTCCGAGGGCATCGTGATGAGCGAGGGCATCGTCATGTCCGAGGGCATCGTGATGAGCGAGGGCATCGTGATGTCCGAAGGCATCGTGATGAGCGAAGGCATCGTGATGAGTGAAACCGGTGGCAGCCTGCTGCAATTCAACACGGAAGGGGCGCTCAAGGGCGAGCCCTGACAGGCCGATAGAGCGCTGAGCAACACCAACAGCGCCAGCAGGGACATGTCGTGAACACCGAGACCGGGAACGTCCGCCAAGCTTCCCGGTCGCCGTGGCAGCGGCTGCATGCGGCGCTGATGCCCGACTACAACGGCCCGGCCACCGCCTACTGGTGGTCCACCGTGCTGCTGGGCGCAGTGACCCTGTGCTGGGCCGTGCTGCAGCTGGCCACCAAGGGCCCGCTGGACTGGCTGCAGGTGGCGGCCGGCATGGGCATCGCGATGCTCGCCGGCTTTTTCCCGGTGCGCATCCCGCACTCCAAGAACTCCTTCGCCGCCGGCGAGATCTTCATCTTCCTGACCCTGCTGGTGCAGGGCCCGGCCGCTGCCGTGCTGGCCGCGGCTGGTGAAGGCGCGGTGGGCTCGTGGCGCACGTCCAAACGCTGGACCAGCCGCATCGCAACGCCGGCGATGGCCGCGCTGGCGATGCTGGTCGCCAGCCAGGCCTTCGAACTGCTGACCCGTGGCCCGGACACCCCGGCCGCGCAGCTGATCCTGGTGGCGATGGCCGTGGCGCTGGGCTACTTCGTCGCCAACACGCTGCTGGTCACCGCGGTCGGCCGGCTCAAACGCGGCGAACACATCCAGTGGTCGGACCTGTTCGGCGTCTTCGGCTGGATCGGCATTGCCTTTGCCGGCAGCGCCGCCGTGGCCGCGCTGCTGTACCTGGTGTTCCTGCAATCGGGCCACGGCGTGCTGATGGCCATGGTGCCGGTGGTGGGCATGATGCTGGCCACGCTGCACTACTTCTTCCGCCAGCAGGAAGCCGCCGAGGCCGTGCGCCGCAGCGCGGCCGAGGCGCTGGAGCGCGAGGGGGAACTCGCGGCGCGCCATGTGCGTGAGCTCGAGGCCAGCGAGCGCCGTTTCCACAGCGCCTTCACCCATGCGTCCATCGGCATGGCCTTGTTGTCCTTCGAAGGCCGCATCCTGCAGGCCAACCCGGCACTGCGTTCGCTGCTGGGGCTGGACGAGCAGGAACTGCGCGAGCAGACCTTCCAGGGCCTGGTGGCCAGCGACGACAGGCTGCGGCTGGAAGAGCAGCTGGGCCTGGTCAACGGCAACGAGTTCGAGGGGTTTGCCATCGAGCTGCGCTGCCTGCGCCGCGACGGCGAGCCGCTGTGGGTGGCTGCGCATTGCAGCTTCTTCTCCGAACCCGGCGCCAGTTCGCCCTGTCTGATCCTGCAGGTGCAGGACATCAGCGCCCGCCGCCGCGCCGAAGCCGGCCTGCACCACCTGGCGTTCCACGACAGCCTCACCGGGCTGCCGAACCGCCGCCGTTTCCACGAGATCCTGGGCCAGGCCGTGGCCGCTGCACGCCACGACGTGCGCGAAGCCTTTGCCGTGATGTTCCTGGACTTCGACCGCTTCAAGCTGATCAACGACAGCCTGGGCCACAGTGCCGGTGACGAGTTCCTGGTGCAGGTGTCGCGCCGCATCGCCGAGAACCTGCGGCCCGGCGACATCGTCGCGCGCCTGGGCGGCGACGAGTTCGCCGTGCTGGCCCACCGCCTGGAACACGAACGCGACGCCGCGCATCTGGCCGACCGGCTGATGGACGCGCTGAAGCGCCCCTTCCAGGTGGCCGGCACCGAACTCAGCACCAGCGCCAGCATCGGCATCACCTTCAGCGCCTTCGGCTACGAACATGCCGAAGACGTGCTGCGTGACGCCGACACCGCGATGTACAAGGCCAAGGCCGCCGGCAAGGCGCGTTATGCACTGTTCGACGCCAGCCTGCACACCGAGGTGGCCGACCGCTTGCGGCTGGAAGGCGACCTGCGCCGCGCCGTCGACGCCGGGCAGCTCTCGGTGGCCTACCAGCCGCAATTCGAGCTGGCCAGTGGCCGCCTCGTCGGCTTCGAGGCGCTGGCGCGCTGGAAACATCCCACCGACGGCAGCATCGGCCCCAACGCCTTCATTCCGATCGCCGAGGAATCGGGCCTGATGCCGCGGCTGACCGACTTCGTGCTGCACTGCGCCTGCCACCAGCTGGCGGCCTGGCAGCGGCTGCACCCCGACCTGGCGATGAGCGTCAACCTCTCGGGCAACGACCTGGCGCACAGCGCGCTGCTGGCGCGCGTGACCCGTGCGCTGGTGGAAGCCGGCGTCAAGCCGCGCCAGCTGACGCTGGAGCTGACCGAGAACATCCTGATGTCGCGGCTGGAAGGGGCGCTGCCGCAGCTGGCCGAACTGCGCCGCATGGGCGTGGGCCTGGCGGTGGACGACTTCGGCACCGGCTATTCGTCGCTGTCGCACCTGTCGACGCTGCCGATCGACTGCCTGAAGATCGACCGCAGTTTTGTCGAGGCGCTGTCGGCCGGATCGAACGAAGCCGCCGTCGTGCGTGCCATCGTGCTGCTGGGCCAGTCGCTGGGCAAGAGCATCGTCGCCGAGGGCATCGAAACCGAAGCCCAGCGTGCGCAGCTGCATGGCATGGGCTGCGACATCGGCCAGGGTTTCCTGCTCGGCCGCCCGCTGACACCCGAAGACGCGCAGACCCTGCTGGACAGCACGGTGCCGCCGCGCCCGGCCGCCGCGCCGCGCAAGCCGGCGC
>JBASTF010000040.1:0-1528 GCA_049274755.1 Rubrivivax sp.
CACGATGCGCGAGCAGCAGGTCGCGGCCTGACGCGGCCCCAGGCGGCACACAACGCTACACTGCGCGCCCGCCCTGCCGGCGGGTTGTGCAGGAGCAGCGCCATGTCCAGCAGCAGCAACCAGGTCCACTTCGGCCTCCACAGCCGTGTTGTCGTCGTCACCGGCGGCGCCCAAGGCATCGGCGAAGCCTGCGCCCGCCGCCTGGTGCGCGATGGCGCCGCCGTCGCGTTGTGGGACCTGGCCGACGACGGTGGCCGCCGCCTCGCCGACGAACTCGTCGCCGCCGGCCACCGCGCGCTGTACTGCCATTGCAACGTGGCCAGCAGCGCCGACGTGCAGGCCGCGTTGGCGGCGACGCTGGCGGCCTTCGGCCATGTCGACGGCCTCGTCAACAACGCCGGCATCTTCCGCGCCGCCGAGTTCCTGAACATCGCCGAAGCCGACTGGGACGCCGTCATCGCCGTCAACCTGAAAGGCAGCTTCCTCGTCGGCCAGGCCGTGGCGCGCGAGATGGTCAAACGTGGCCAGGGCGCCATCGTCAACATGAGCTCGGTGAACGGCCGGCTGGCGATTCCGTCGATCGCCAGCTACAACGCGAGCAAGGGCGCGATCGACCAGCTGACACGCGCGATGGCCTTGTCGCTGGCCGACAAGGGTGTGCGGGTGAACGCCGTCGCACCCGGCACCATCGCCACCGAACTGGCGAAAAACGCCGTGCTGACCAGCGACGAGGCCAAGGCCCGCATCATGAGCCGCACGCCGATGAAACGCCTGGGCGAACCCAGCGAGATCGCCGATGTCTGCGCCTGGCTGCTCAGCGACGCGGCCAGCTACGTCACCGGCGAGATCGTCGTCGTCGACGGCGGCCGCATGACGCTGAACTACACGGTGCCGGTCTGAGTTCTCAGGCCGGCTGCGGCTGCGGCCGCGCCTCCTTGATCGGCAGGTGCAGCAGGGCTGCGCCGGCGGCCAGCACGATGTCGGCGTACCAGATCCAGTCGTAGCTGCCGCTGGCCTCGAAGGCCTTGCCGCCCAGCCAGGCGCCGAGGAAACCGCCGATCTGGTGCGTGACCATCACGATGCCGAACAGCGTGGCCATGTGGGCCGGGCCGAAGAAACGTGCCACCAGGCCCGCCGTCGGCGGCACCGTGGACAGGAAGCTCACGCCCATCACCGCCGCGAACACCAGCAGCACCGGGGTGGTCTTCGGCGCAAACACGAACACCAGCACGGCGATGCCGCGCAGCGCGTAGATCGCCGACAGCAGCGACTTCATGCGCCAGGGGCCACGGCTCATCAGCAGGCCGATGCCAATGCTGCCGACGATGTTGAACAGGCCCAGCACCGCCAGCGACCAGGCGCCGACCTCGGGCGGCAGGCCGCAGGCCGCCACCACACCCGGCAGGTGTGTGGCCAGAAAGGCGACGTGGAAGCCGCAGACGAAGAAGCCTGCGGCCAGCAGCTTGTAGCTCGGGTCGGCCAGTGCACGGCCGATGGCCGCGCGTGTGCCTTCGCGCGGCGCGGCGGG
>JBASTF010000041.1:0-2017 GCA_049274755.1 Rubrivivax sp.
GGCTCAACGTCGTCGTCGACAACAGACCCGGCGCCGGTGGTTCGCTGGGGGCCGGCGAGGCGGCGCGTGCCGAACCCGACGGCAACACGCTGCTGATGGGCCACATCGGCACGCTGGCGGTGAACCCGGCGATGTATCCCAAGCTGAGCTACGACCCGCTGAAGAGCTTCGTGCCGGTGGCCTGGGTGGCCCGTGTGCCCAACGTGCTGGTGGTCAACGCCGCGTCGAAGGCGACGACGCTGAAGGACTTCATCGCACTGGCCAAGGCGCAGCCGGGCAAGTTCAGCTACTCGTCGGGCGGCAACGGCAGCGCGGCCCACATCACGACCGAACTGCTGAAGATGAAGACCGGCCTCTTCATGCTGCACATCCCCTACCGCGGCACGGCGCCCTCGGTCAGTGACCTGCTGGGCGGCCTGGTGGACTGCACCTTCACCGGCGCGCCGGCCGTGCTGCCGCATGTGAAGAGCGGCCGGCTGCGCGCGCTGGCCGTCTCCAGCAGCAAGCGCCTGGCGGCCCTGCCCGATGTGCCGACGGTGGCCGAAAGCGGCGTGCCCGGCTTTGACGCCGACCAGTGGTACGGCATCGTCGCGCCGGCCGGCACGCCGGCGGCTGTGGTGCAGCGGCTGAATGCCGAGATCAACAAGGCCCTGGCCCTGCCCGAGGTGGCGCAGCAACTGGCCACCGAAGGCGCGATTCCGACCCCCGGCACGCCGCAGGCCTTCGGCGCGCTGATCGCACGCGAGATCCCGCGCTGGGCCGAGGTCGTGAAGGCCGGCAACGTCAAACCCGATTGAAGGCGAACGGGCACGCGGCGGGTCGCGGCGCACCAGCCGGGTCACGGCCAGCCACCGCTTCCGAAGCCGTAGCATTGGCACCATGACACATCCACCTCTGTTGTTGACCCGCCGCGCGGTCTGCGCGCTGGGAGCTGCCACGCTGGGCGCACCGGCGCTGGCGCAAAACCGCTTCCCGGACAAGCCGGTGACGCTGCTGGTGCCGTTTGCGCCGGGTGGCATTGCCGACCTCACGGCGCGCGCCGTCGCCGAGGTGATGGCCAAGTCGCTGGGCCAGGCCGTGGTCGTCGACAACCGGCCCAGCGCCGGCAGCATCGTTGCCAGCCAGGCGGTGGCCACGGCCAGACCCGACGGCCACACGCTGCTGCTGATGAGCAACGGCAACGCCGTCAGCGTGGGCTTGTTCAAGAAGCTGCCCTACGACCCGGTGAAGAGTTTTGTGCCGGTCAGCACGCTGGGTTACTTCGACATCGGCGTCTTCTGCGCACCGCAGAAGTTCGCGGCGCTGCGCGATGCGGTGGCCCATGCCAAGGCCAACCCGGGCAAGCTGAATGTCGGCACGGTGGCCGTCGGCAGCACGCAGCACCTGGCGGCCAAGCTGTTCGAAACGGTGGCCGGCATCGACGCGCTGGTCGTGCCCTACAAAACCAGCCCGGCCGTGCTGACGGCATTGCGTGCCGGCGAGATCGATCTCGCCTTCGAGGTGCTGGGGCCGATGGTGCCGCAGGTGGCAGCCGGCGCCGTGAAGGCGCTGGCCGTGTCGTCCGACCGCCGCAACCCGGTCCTGCCCGATGTGCCGACGGCGCAGCAGGCCGGCATCGCCGGCTACAACGTGGCCTCGTGGAACGCCATCGCGGCGCCGGCCGGCACGCCGCCCGAGATCGTCGAACAGCTGAACCGCGCCGTGCGCGAAGCCGTGGCCGCGCCGGCGGTGCAGGAGAAGATGTCCAAGCTGGGCATGCGGCTGCAGGCCAGCAGCCCGGCCGAGTTGCAGACGCTGCTGAGCGGCGAGATCAAACGCTGGGGCGATGTCATCCGCGCCGCGAAGATCGAGCCGGAGTGACGGGCTGATGCACACCTTGCTGCTGCCCGGCCTGCTGTGTGACGCCGCGGCATGGGCGCCGCTGCAACTGCCCGGCAGCAGCGTCGTCGACTACGGCCGCGCCGATTCGTTGACGGCGATGGCCGAGGCCGCGCTGGCGGCGGCGCCGGCCGGGGCC
>JBASTF010000042.1:0-4333 GCA_049274755.1 Rubrivivax sp.
ACGCACGGTGGCGCGGCTGTTCCGCCAGGAACTGGGCACCAGTTTCGGCCCCTGGCGCCAGCAGGTGCTGCTGGCCCATGCGCTGACGCTGGCCGCCCAGGGGCGACCGATGGGCTTGATCGCCGCCGAGCTGGGTTATGCCAGCGCCAGTGCCTTCACGGCCATGGTGCGGCGTTCGGTGGGCGTGCCGCCCGGGCGCTTCTTCGCGCCGCCGGAACCCGCGTCGCCAACCCTGTCCGGCCTGCAGGGCTAACATGCCGGCATGACGACGACAGCGCAGCAGACCAGCTACGACTACCCCTTGCAGGACGCCAGCGGCGCCAGTTGCACCGCCCATGCCTGGGCCAAGGTGCCGCCGGCGCTGAGCCCGGCCCAGCGCCAGGACCACAAGGCCCGCGCCGCCGCGCTGCTGAGGGCCCACGACGCGGTGCTGGTGGCGCACTACTACGTCGACGGCGACCTGCAGGACCTGGCGCTGGAAACCGGTGGCATCGTCGCCGATTCGCTGGAAATGGCCCGTTTCGGCCGCGACCACGCGGCCCGGACCCTGGTTGTCGCCGGCGTGCGATTCATGGGCGAAAGCGCCAAGATCCTGTCGCCGCACAAGCGGGTGCTGATGCCCGACCTGGACGCCACCT
Organism: Rubrivivax sp.; assembly: GCA_049274755.1. Classification (GTDB taxonomy): domain Bacteria; phylum Pseudomonadota; class Gammaproteobacteria; order Burkholderiales; family Burkholderiaceae_C; genus Rubrivivax. Next base: position 639 of record JBASTF010000042.1, read on the forward strand.
GCAGCCTGGACCTGGGCTGCCCGCCGGACGAATTCGCGGCTTTCTGCGACGCCCACCCCGACCGCCAGGTGGTCGTCTACGCCAACACCAGCGCCGCCGTGAAGGCACGCGCCGACTGGATGGTGACGAGTTCCTGCGCGCTGGCCATCGTCGAACACCTGAAGGCCCAGGGCCAGAAGATCCTGTGGGCGCCCGACCGCCACCTGGGCCGCTACATCCAGGAACAGACCGGCGCCGACATGGTGATGTGGAACGGCGCCTGCATCGTGCACGACGAGTTCAAGGGCCTGGAACTCGACCTGCTGAAGCGCGAGCACCCGGGCGCGCAAATCCTGGTGCACCCCGAGTCGCCACAAAGCGTGGTGGCGCAGGCCGACGTCGTCGGCAGCACCTCGCAGCTGCTGAACGCCGTGGTGCACGGCAGCGCGCAGACCTACATCGTCGCCACCGACAACGGCATCCTGCACCGCATGCGCCAGCTGGCGCCTGGCAAGACGCTGATCGAAGCACCGACGGCCGGCAACAGCGCCACCTGCAAGAGCTGCGCACACTGCCCCTGGATGGCGATGAACGCGCTGCAAGGTGTGGTCGAGTGCCTGGAACTGGGCAGCGGCGAGATCCAGGTGCCGGAACCGGTGCGCAGCCAGGCCCTGGGCTGCATCGAGCGCATGCTGGACTTCGTGAAGGCCCACCCTGCGGCATTGAGCAAGCCGGCGCGTGGTTTCGTGCCCAGCGTCGGCGCCGCCTGAACAGCCAGGCCATCAAGTTCGGCGGCCGGCGGCCGATAGCGCGGGAGAGCAAGAACTCCCGGGTGCCCCGATGACCGTCGATTTCACGTCGATCCGCAACCACAACGAACGTGGTGTCTACGAAGCCGTGCTGGCCGCGGCCCCTGGCCACCCCGGCATTGCCGGCAACGAAGAACTGCTGGCCGACGTGGCCTGCGTGGCGCTGAACCGGCTGCAGCCGCGCTACATCCGCCACGAAGTGGACTTTGCGTTCTACCTCAGCGACCGCGAACGCGGCGACAGCGAGCGCCAGATCGCCGAGGCCGTGGAACACGCCTTCGGCTTCGTGCAGGCGCGCACGGCGATGCGCGCCCGCGGCTGACATTGACGCAGGATCAGCGCTTCTCGCTTTTGGCCTTGCGCATCAGCACGGTGGGGAAACTCACCGGCAGCGTGTTCGGGAAATCGCGGCTGTAGTGCAGGCCGCGGCTTTCATGCCGGCGCAGCGCTGACTCGACGATGAGCTCGGCGCAGTCCACCAGGTTGCGCAACTCCAGCAGGTCGCGGCTGACGCGGAAGTTGGCGTAGTAGTCGTCGATCTCGTCGCGCAGCAGCTTGATGCGGTGCAGGGCGCGTTCCAGCCGCCGCGTGCTGCGCACGATGCCGACGTAGTTCCACATCAGAAGGCGCAGCTCGTCCCAGTTGTGGGCGATGACGACCTGCTCGTCGGCGTCCTCGACCTGGCTTTCGTCCCAGTCCGGCACCGCCGGCAGCGGCGCGGCTGCGTCGCGCAGGATGCGCTCGGCGCAGGTGCGGCCCAGCACCACACATTCCAGCAGCGAGTTGCTGGCCAGCCGGTTGGCGCCGTGCAGGCCGGTGTAGGTGGTTTCGCCGACGGCAAACAACCCCGGCAGGTCGCTGCGGCCTTCGAGGTCGGTGACGGTGCCGCCGCAGGTGTAGTGCGCCGCCGGCACCACCGGGATCGGCTGCTTGGCGATGTCGATGCCCAGTTGCAGGCAGCGCGCGTGGATGGTCGGGAAGTGTTCCTTCAGAAAGGCTTCGCCGAGGTGGCGCGCGTCCAGCCACACATGGTCGAGGCCATGTTTTTTCATCTCGAAGTCGATCGCGCGGGCCACGATGTCGCGTGGCGCCAGTTCGCCACGGGCGTCGTGCGCCGGCATGAACCGTGTGCCGTCGGGCAGCGTCAGGTGGGCGCCCTCGCCGCGCATCGCCTCGGTGATGAGGAAACTGCGTTCCTGCGGGTGGTACAGGCAGGTCGGATGGAACTGGATGAACTCCATGTTGCCGACGCGGCAGCCGGCGCGCCAGGCCATCGCGATGCCGTCGCCGGTGGCGGTGTCGGGGTTGCTGGTGTAGCGGTAGACCTTGCCGACGCCGCCGGTGGCCAGCACCACGGCCGAAGCGGCCAGGGTCTCGACACGCTGGCGGTCCATGTCCAGCGCGTAGACGCCGTAGCAGCGCGGCAACTCCTGGCGCTTCAGGTGGCGGCTGGTGATCAGGTCCACCGCCATCCAGCGTTCGCGCAGCGTGATGTTGGGGTGGGCCGCCGCGCGCGCCAGCAGCGCGTCGTGGATGGCCTTGCCGGTGGCATCGGCCGCGTGGGCGATGCGCCGCACCGCATGGCCGCCTTCACGTGTGAGGTGCAGGCCCAGCGGGCCCGCGGGGTCGGGCGAAAACGGCACACCGGCCTCGACCAGCCAGGCCACGGCCGCAGCGCTGTTCTCGGCGATGAAACGTGCCGTGTGTTCGTCGACCAGGCCGGCGCCGGCGTCCTGCGTGTCGCGCACATGGGAATCGACGCTGTCGTCGTCGCCCAGCACACCGACGATGCCGCCCTGGGCCCAGGCCGTTGCACCTTCCTGCAGGTCGCGCTTGGCCAGCACCACCACGGGCCGCCGGTCGGCAATCTGCAGCGCCACCGCCAGCCCTGCCAGCCCCGCGCCCACCACCACGACCGGCCCGGATGTCTGCGAAGGAATGCTCATGGTTTGCGCGGTCTGGTCGATAAGGCGGTAATCGGTCATTCTACGAAGCACCCCGACCCTCTTCGGAAGGATGCATTGAAGGCGCCGCTCCCCTAAGATCGTCCGGTCCGGCGCAACAGGCTCGAACAACAATCACCACAAGCCGCACCATGCCCAAACCCGACCAAGACCTGCCCTGGCCCCCACCGGCCTACCAGCGCGCCTCGCGTGCGGAACTGGTGTCACCGGCCACGCAGATCGTGCGCGACCGCGAGGACTATCTCGGGCAGGGTTCACGCGACATCGGCCGCCGCATCGCCGACGACCAGGTCGAGCTCTTTGTCGGCGGTGAAGCCGCACCGGCGCTGCAGCAGCAGCTGGAACGGCTGGCGCCGCAGTACATCGCGCTGCACGACGTGGGCACCAGCGCCACGCTGCACCTGCTGAACGCACTGGCCGGCGCCGCCGGCGCACCGGTGCAGCGGCTGTCGATCCGCCGTCAGGGCCAGGGCGTGGCGCTGGCCGTGCTGCAGTTCGTCGAGGTGGCGCTGGGCGACGGCAACCATGTGCGCATCTACAGCACCGACGTCAACGCCGACGGTCCGCAGCGCCAGCAGCTGGCGATGGTGCTGCTGGCCCGCAGCCGCCTGTCGGTGCTGATGCTGGGCGACGTGCCGTCCACCGCCATCGGCCATGCGCTGGCCCCGGTGCGCGAGGCCATGACCCGCGTCAACTGGACCAACCGCGACATGCTGGTGCTGCCGCTGGGCTCGGCCGCCGCGCTGGCGGCCCAGGCCGGCCAGGCGCTGAACGGCAACGGGCTGAACGTGCGTGTCACGCCGCAGGCCTCGCGCCCGAACGACGCCTGGTCCTTCATCAGCGGTGCCTGGAACCGCCAGCCTGTGCCGACGGCGCAGGCCTCGGCGCTGAACACCGATCTCGCGCGTGCCGTGCCGCGGCCCCAGGTGCCGATGCCCGAGGC
>JBASTF010000043.1:0-13209 GCA_049274755.1 Rubrivivax sp.
GGGCGTGCGCGGCGTGGGTGCGGCGGCGGCGCGGGCCTCGCGCTGGTCGGCACGCAAGGCCTATGTGCACGAGGCCAACGACGAGGTCTGTCTGCTGGTGCAGGCCGAAACAGCCACGGCGCTGGCCAACCTGGAGGCCATCTGCGCCGTGGACGGTGTGCACGGTGTGTTCATCGGTCCGGCCGACCTGGCGGCCAGCATGGGCCACCGCGGCAACCCCGGGCACCCCGAGGTGCAGGCGGCCATCGACCGCGCGATCCGCACCATCATCGCCAGCGGCAAGGCCGCCGGCACGCTGAGCGTCGACAATGAGGCCTCGCGCCGCTACCTGGGCCTGGGCGTGCGCTTCATCGCCGTCGGCATCGAGGCGTCGCTGCTCGCGCAGGCCACGCGGCGCCTGGCGGCCGAGTTCGGCGTTGCCGCCGCCGACGCTGCAGCCCCCTCTTCCGGCCCTTACTGAGAACCCACGAGTCACGACCATGAGCAAGACCCACCGCATCGCAGTCATCCCCGGCGACGGCATCGGCAAGGAAGTGATGCCCGAAGCCCTGCGTGTGCTGAAGAAGGCCGAAACACGCTTTGGCTTCAAGCTTCAGACAAAACCCGTCGAATGGGCCAGCTGCGACTGGTACGCCGCGCATGGCGAGATGATGCCGGCCGACTGGAAGGCGCAGCTTGCAACGCAGGACGCGCTGCTGTTCGGCGCCGTGGGCTGGCCGGCGACGGTGGCCGACAACGTGTCGCTGTGGGGCAGCCTGCTGAAGTTCCGCCGCGAGTTCGACCAGTACATCAACCTGCGTCCGGTGCGGCTCTTCGACGGTGTGCCCTGCCCCTTGGCCGGCCGCAAGCCGGGCGACATCGACTTCCTCATCGTGCGCGAGAACACCGAAGGCGAATACACCAACCTCGGCGGCGTGATGTACGCCGGCACCGAGCGCGAGATCGTCGTGCAGGAAACGGTGATGAGCCGCTTCGGCGCCGACCGCGTGCTGAAGTACGCCTTCGAGCGTGCGCAGGAGCGCCGGCGCAAACACCTCACCGTGGCCACGAAGAGCAACGGCATCGCGATCAGCATGCCGTGGTGGGACGGCCGCGCCGACGCCGTGGCCGCCGGCTACCCCGGCATCACGGTGGACAAGCAGCACATCGACATCCTGAGCGCGCGCTTCGTGCTGCAGCCGCAGCGCTTCGACGTGGTGGTGGCGAGCAACCTGTTCGGCGACATCCTGTCCGACCTGGGCCCGGCCTGCACCGGCACCATCGGCCTGGCGCCCAGCGCCAACCTGAACCCCGAGCGCAAGTTTCCGTCGCTGTTCGAACCCGTGCACGGCTCGGCGCCGGACATCTACGGCCAGAACATCGCCAACCCGGTGGCGATGATCTGGAGCGGCGCGCTGATGCTGCAGTTCCTGGGCGAACAAGCCGCCCACGACGCCATCCTGCAGGCCATCGAGCAGGTGCTGAAGGGCCCGAAGAGCGTGGTCACCCGCGACCTCGGCGGCAGCGCCAGCACCACGCAGATGGGCGAAGCGATCGCGGCGCTGGTGTAATCCCTTCGCTCTCGGCGCGCACAAAAAAAGAGAGCCCCGAAGGGCTCTCTGTCGCGTGACGTCGGCACCGCAAGCGGGGCCGAAGCTTCAGCATCTGGCAGTGACGGTCACCGGTCTGTTCCGGAAAGGAGCCGTTCCGACCCGATCTGCCGTGGCGTCCGCAATGACGCGAAGGTCAAGAAGAGCTTCAACGGATCACCTCCTTTCGTGGCGCAGCAACATCGCCGCGCCCGTAGCGTGCCTCAAGTCCGGGGCTTGTGCAACAGGCCGGCGCTGCGCCGGCCAGCCGACGCTCGGCGATACTGTCGCCAGCCGGACGACAAGGGGGCAACACCATGCAGACACGACTCGCGCGCGCCGAGGTTCCGGTCGACACCACCTGGGACCTGAGCGATCTGTATGTCGACGAGGCGGCCTGGGAGATCGACTACCAGGCGGTGGACGAAACACGTTTGGCACTGGCCGCCTACCAAGGGAAGCTGAGCCGCGATGCGGCAACGCTGCTGTCCTGCCTGCAGGCCGTGGAAGCCGTGCAGACACGCCTGGTGCGCGTCGGCAGCTTTGCGCATCTGCGCAATGCCCAGGACGGCAGCAACCCGCAGTCCCAGGCGGCGGTCGCCCGCGTGGCGGCACTGGGGGCGCGTGTCGGCGCCAGCACGAGTTTTGTCGACTCCGAGATCCTCGCGTTCCCCGACGGCCTGCTGCAGCAGTTCATGGCCGCCGAGCCGGCGCTGGCGGCGTTCAAGAGCCAGCTCGACGACCTGCTGGAACTGCGCCCGCACCGGCTGGCGGCCGACACGGAGCAGGTGCTGGCCGCGCTGGGCGACGTGCTGAACGCGCCCTACATGGTCTACAGCCGCTCCAAGTCCAGCGACATGCAGTTCGCGCCCTTCACCGACGCGGCGGGCACGGTGTACGCCAACTCGGTGAACGGCTTCGAGTCCAACTTCGAAGCCCACAGCGACACCAGCGTGCGCCGCAATGCCTGGGCTTCGTTCAGCGCCGGCCTGAAGGCCTACAACCAGACCTACTCGGCCACGTTTGCGTCCGAGGTCAACAAAAACGTCGTGATGGCGCGGCTGCGCCAGTACAGCAGCACCGAAGACTGTCTGCTGCAGCCGCACAAGATTCCGCGCACGGTCTACAACAACATCCTGGACATCATCCAGGCCGAGCTGGCGCCGCACATGCAGCGTTACGCGCGGCTGCGCCGCCGTGTGCTGGGCCTGGACCAACTGCTGTACTGCGACATCAAGGCACCGCTGGACCCGGAATTCAATCCGCGCATGTCGTATGGCGACGGCTGCGAGCTGATCCTGGAATCGCTGGCGGTGATGGGGCCGGACTACTGCAACTTCGCCCGCAAGGCCATGCAGCAGCGCTGGGTCGACAGGGCCGACAACATCGGCAAGTCATCGGGCGCGTTCTGCGCCTCACCCTACGGTGTGCATCCGTACATCCTGATCACCTGGTCGGACACGATGCGCAACGTGTTCACGCTGGCGCATGAGCTGGGCCATGGCGGGCACTTCGGCCTGGCGATGCAGCACCAGCGGTTTGCGAACACGCGCCCGGCCATGCCCTTCGTCGAAGCGCCGTCGATCATGAACGAGATGCTGCTGGCGCAGCACATCCTCGGCAGGAGCCAGGAAACGCGCATGCGGCGCTCCGTCATCATGCAGGTGCTGGGCACCTACCACCACAACTTCGTGACCCACCTGCTGGAAGCCGAACTGCAGCGCCAGGTCTACGCGCTGGCGGAAGGCGGCGGCAGCATCACCGCTGCCGTGCTGAACGCGCGCAAGGGCGAGATCCTGGCGAAGTTCTGGGGCGACACGGTGGACATCGACGACGGCGCGCGCATGACCTGGATGCGCCAGCCGCACTACTACATGGGGCTGTACCCCTACACCTACTCGGTCGGCCTCGTGGCATCGACGGCGATGTCGCTGCTGGTCCAGAAAGAAGGCCAGCCTGCCGTGCAGCGCTGGCTGGCGGTGCTGAAGGCCGGCGGCACCCGCAAGCCGCTGGAGCTGATGCAGATGGCCGGCATCGACATGCACACACCGCAGCCCATCCACGACGCCGTGGCCTACGTGGGCCGCTTGATCGACGAGTTGGAGCAGTCGTTCGACTGAGGGCGGCTGCGCGCCGCGGGCCTCACGGGCTGACGACCCGCGCCGCCACGGCTTGCGCAAATGCGGTGGTGCCCATGCTGCCGCCCAGGTCTGCGGTGCGTGTCTCCCGGTTCTCCAGCACCGCGTCGACACTGCGTTCGACGGCAGCACCGGCGGCCGACCATGCCGCAAGGCCTCGCTGTTCGCCCAGCCACTGCATCAGCATGGCGACGGACAGGATCATCGACGTCGGGTTGGCCTTGTCCTGCCCCTGGATGTCGGGCGCCGAGCCATGCTGGGCCTGTGCACAGCACAGCGTGTCGCCTGCCATCACCGAACCTGCCAGCCCGAGGCTGCCGGACAGCTCGCTGGCCAGGTCCGACAAGATGTCGCCATAGAAGTTCTCCGCCACCAGCACATCGAAGCGTTCGGGGTGGCGCACCAGGTGCGCCGTGGCCGCATCGACCAACAGGTCGTCGAGCTGCACCTCGGGGAAGTCCCGCGCCACCGTGCGCACGGCCTCCAGGAACAGCCCGTCGCTCATGTGGAAACTGTTCGCCTTGTGGATGGCGGTGACCTTTTTGCGGCGCTTCATCGCCTGTTCGAAAGCCCGGCGCGCAATGCGTTCGCTGCAGTGGCGCGAGATCTTGCGGATCGACAGCGCCAGGTCGGGCGTGGGCATCACCTCGCCCCAGCCGTTGGCCATGTTGCGGTCCGGATAAAAGCCCTCGGTCGCCTCGCGCATGATCACCAGGTCCATGTGTTTGCCGGCCTTCATGTTGGACTCGAGGAAGGCACGGGTTCGGGCGGGCCGGACGTTGGCATAGAGGTCCAGCTGCACGCGGAAAGCCGCCGACACGTTGATGCCCCCTTTGTCGGGGCGTGGATAGTCTGCGTGCGAGATGGTGCCCAGAATCAAACCATCGCAGCCACGCGCCTGCTGCAGCAGGTCCGGCCGCAGCGTCGTGCCGTGTTGGTGCAGGCTGGCGAAGCCGATGTCCTCTTCGGTGATCTGAACCTCGAGCCGGTGGGCTGCCGCAGCGGCGCGCAACACATGGATCGCGGCGGCCGTGATTTCAGGGCCGATGCCGTCGCCAGGCATCGCAAGAATGTGCATGGGGAAGCTCCAGGAATGGTGTGTGGACGCCGCGACCTCAGGCCTTGGCCCAATAGGTCCGGGTGTTGCAGAACTCGCGCACGCCGGCGGCTGCCAGTTCGCGGCCGTAGCCTGACTTCTTCGTGCCGCCGAAGGGCACACGCGCATCCGACGCGGTGATCGCGTTGATGAACACGGCACCGGTGGTGATGCGCCGGGCCAGTTGCACACCACGTTCGGTCGAGCCGGTCCAGATGCTGACCGACAGGCCAAACGGTGTGGCGTCGGCCAACCGGGCTGCGTCGGCATCGTCCTGCGCCACCGCGATGGCCGCCACCGGGCCGAAGGTCTCTTCGTCGAACACCGGCATGCCGGGTGCCGTGCCGGCAACCACGGTGGGCTCGAAGAAACAACCCGCACCGTCCATCGGCTGGCCGCCCACCAACAGCTGGCCGCCGGCGGCCACCGACCGTTCGACCTGGCTTTGCAGTGTTTCGCGCAGGTCGGCGCGGGCCAGCGGGCCGACCTGTGTCTTCGGGTCTGCCGGATCACCGACCACCAGCGCGCGGGCGCCTTGCACAAACAGCGCGGTGAAACGTTCGGCCACGGACGCGGCGACGATGAAGCGCTTGGCGCAGACGCAGCTCTGGCCGGCGTTGTGGTAGCGCGCCTTGACCGCGGCCGCGGCGGCAGCGGGGATGTCGGCGTCGTCGAGCACGACAAAGGCGTCCGAGCCGCCGAGTTCGAGCACCGATTTCTTCGAGGCACGGCCAGCCGCCGCGCCCACCGCCGCACCGGCTCGGTTCGAGCCGGTCAGCGTCACCGCAGCAATGCGCTGGTCGGCGATCAGGCCCTCGATCGTCGCAGGCACCTCGGGCTCGGCCACGACCAAGGTCGTCAGCAGGTGTCTCGGCAAGCCAGCATCGACGAACAACTGCTCCAGCGCCAGCGCGCAGCCGGTGACGTTTGGCGAGTGTTTCAACAGGATGCCGTTGCCGGCGACCAGCGACGGAATCGCGAAGCGCATCACCTGCCAAACCGGGAAGTTCCAGGGCATCACGGCCAGCACCAGGCCGATCGGTTCGTGGCTGACCCAGGCCTGCACGCCCTCCACACCTTCGATGGCGACCTTCTCGTCGCCCAGCAGGCGCTCGGCGTTGTCGGCGTAGTACAGCGCGGTGACGGCCGACTTCTCCAACTCGCCTGCGGCCTCGGCCAGCACCTTGCCCATCTCCGCCGTGATCAGCGCCGCGAAGTGCGCCTTCTGGCGCCGCAGTTCGTCGGCCAGGCGCCGCAGTACCGCCACCCGCGTGGCCAGCGGTTGCCGGCCCCAGTCCAGCGCCGCGGCATGGCCGGCGTCGACGGCGTGGTCGATCTGCGCCGAGGTCCAGCCCTCGTAGGTCTTCAGCGCGGCCCCGGTGGCGGGGTTGATGGTGGTGATCAGGTGCATCGTCGGATCGACTCGTTCAGGCGTGGTGGAACAGCTGCCGGCAGAAGGTGTTGACCTGGCTGCCGGGCACGACACAGACCTCGGCGGCCTCGCGCCAGCGGGCGAAGTGCGGCGCCTTGCGGTGGGCGTCGATCGCCGCTTCGTCGTCGTAGAGCTCGTAGAAGACGAAGCGCGTCGGTTGTTTGGTGTCCTGGGTGACGTCGAAGTAGCGGCAGCCAGGTTCGTCATTGAAGCTGCGCGCGGCGTTGTCTTCGATGGCGGCCAGGAACTGGTGCAGGCGCTCGCTGTGCACGTCCAGTGTCACGATGAGGGCGATCATGTGGGGTCCTTGTTCAGACGGTGTGGCCGGCAGGCAGTGGCGTCTGGGTCGTGTCGCCCAGCCTGGCCAGGCTTTGCCAGGTGTTGTCGGCCAGCGTGATGCCGGCGCGCCGGTGGCGTTCGGTGTTGCGGTCTTCGAGTTCACCGGGGAAAAAGATCTCGTCGATGCCGGCGGCCGTGGGCACGGCCTTGACCTCGGCGATCAGTGCTTCCATGCGCTGCTCGAACTCGGCGCGCGGCATCATCGACGCGATGTCGATCGTCAGCAGCATGTGGCCGCAGCCGCTTTTGCGGCCCGGTTCGTAAGGCCCGGCGACCGCGGCACCGAAGTGGCTGCCGGTCAGCACGCCGGCCAGCACGTCCATCATGAAAGAGATCACGTAGCCCTTGTGGCCGGCCATCGGCAGGATCAGGCCGTGGATCGCTTGCTTCGCATTGGTCGTCGGCACACCTTGTGCGTCGGCAGCCCAGCTGGCGGGGATCTCCTGGTCGCGCTCGGCAGCGAGGTAGATCTTGCCGCGGGCCACGGCGGTGTTGGCGATGTCCATCACCGCAACGCCGTAGCGGCCGGCCGGCGCAGCAATCGACCAGGGGTTGGTGCCGACGGCCTTCGTGCGCCCGCCCCAGGGCGCCATCGCCGGCGAGGCATTGGTCGCCAGCAAGGTGACACAGCCGGCCTTTGCGGCGTCCCGCGTGAAGTAGGCGGCCGTGCCGAAGTGGTTGGAATGGCGCACCGCCACGGCGCTGATGCCGACGCGCCGTGCCCGTTCGACACCAAGCTTGACCGCCTGGTCGGTCAACACCTGGCCGATGCCGTCCTGGCCGTCGAGCACGACGATGGCGCCGTTGTCGACCACGACATTGCTTTGCGTGACGGCCCGCATCGCACCGCTGCGCAGGCGTTCGACGTACCAGGGCAGGCGCAGCATGCCGTGCGACGAGTGCCCCCAGAGTTCGGCCGCGACCAGGCTGTCGGACAGCAGCTGGGCGTCGGCGGCGGGCACGCCGGTGGTCTGCAGCACGGCATTGCCGAAGCGCAGCAGTTCGTCGGCATGGACGGTGGTGGGCATGGCGGGCTCCCGGGCCTTATTTGTTGTGTTCGGCAGAGACGAAGTTCGTGACACCCGTCTCGGTGAGCGTGCGTGTGGCGTCCAGCCGCGCATAGATCCACAGGATCTTCATCGGCCGTGTGTCCGACAGATTGCGGAACCGGTGCGAGAGGTTCGGCGGCAGCCAGGTCGTGTCCAGCGGCTGCAGCTGCACCGAGTCCTGGCCCTCGATATCGAGCATCGCGTCGCCTTCCAGCAGCATCACGCTCTCTTCGCAGTTGTGGCTGTGGAAAGGAATCTTGGTGCCGGGCGCAAACGAGGTGATGCCGTTGATGAAGGCACTGGCACCGACCGAGGGGCCGACCAGCGGCGTGGTGCTGGCACCGCCGCCGCGGTCGTGGGTCTGGATCGCTGACGGGCGCAGCACGGCAGCCTTGCGGTTCGGCTCGGTCATGGTGGTTCTCCTGTGTGGTGGGGGGACGACGACGGTCAGTCGAGCTTGATGCCCTTGACCTTCACCAGCGTGCCCCAGCGTTCGATCTCGCTCTTCAGCAGCGCGCCGAACTCCTCCGGCGTGCCACCGGCGGCCGTCAGACCGTCGGACGCCATGTGGGTGTCCATGCCCGGCGCCTTCAGCGCTTCGTTGATGGCGGCGTTGAGCTTCTTGACGATCTCGGGAGGCAGCCCCTTGGGACCGATCAGCCCGTGCCAGTTCGTGACCTGGAACCCCGGGAAGCCCGCTTCCATCACGGTAGGCACGTTCGGCAGTGCCGGCAGGCGTTGTGCGGTGGTGACCGCCAGCCCGCGCAGCTGGCCGTTTTTCACAAACGGCAGCGTCGAGGCCACGGTGCCGAACACCATGTCGGTCTGGCCGGCGATGGTGTCGGTGAGCGCCGGCGACGTGCCCTTGTACGGAATGTGCAGCAGGTCGGCCTGCACACTGTCGAGGAAGTACTCGGTCACCATGTGCACGATGCTGCCGTTCCCGGCCGAGGCATAACTCAGCTTGCCCGGTGTCTTCTTGGCCTGCTCGACAAACTCCTTCAGGTTCGTGGCCTTGACCTTCGGGTTGACGGCGATGATGAACGGGCCACGCGCCAGTTGCGCAATCGGCGTCATGTCCTTCAGCGGGTCGAAGCTGAGCTTGTAGAGCGCCGGGTTCACCGTGTAGCTCGCCGCGGTCAGGAACAGCGTGTAGCCGTCGGCCGGTGACTTCAGCGCCATGTCGGCGGCCAGGTTGCCACCTGCGCCGGGTTTGTTCTCGACGATCACGGTCTGCCCGAGCCTCTCGGTCAGCTTCTGCGACAGCAGGCGCGCGATGAAGTCCGAACCACCGCCGGCAGCGAAGCCAACGACGATCTTCACCGGCTTGGTTGGATACGTGGTGGCTGGCTGCGCGAACACGTTGCCGAAGGCGGCGAAGGCCACTGCGGCGACGAGCAGGCGAGCGTGTGTGCGGCGATGGAAGGTCGGGTTCATGGTGTCTCCGTTGTATTGCGTTTCATCAACAAAAAGAGCATCAACAGGTGGCATTGAAGAAAGACGGTGCCGAACTTGGTTCAGGGTGGCGAGGCTGCGGCGAACACGTCGCCGCCATAGACCTTGCCGCGCCGCGCGCCCTCGAGGTGCGCACGCATCAGGCTGGCGGCACGCAGTGCGTCGTGCGCGCTGATCGCAGTCAGGATCTCGAGATGTTCACGCGCCTGGGTCTGGCGCGGTTCGCGGGCGCGTGCCTGGCGGTACTCGACGAGCCGGCGCAGCTGGTCGGTGCGGCGCACCGCCTGCAGGATGAAGCGGTTGCCCGACCACTTGGCCAGCGTCTCGTGAAACTGGCAGTTGGCCTCGAACAACTCGATGGCCGTCATCGTCTGCCAGCCGGTGCTGGCGATGAGCTCCTGCTGGCGCCGCAGCGCGGCCAGTTCCAGCGTGTCGACCTTGAAGCCGCCGGTCATCAAACCAGTCGGCTCCAGCGCACTGCGGAAGACGTAGCTCTCTTCGTAGGCATCGGGTGAATCGATCATCGGCTGGAAGCTCCAGCCGTGGCCCACCGACTTCTCGACCCAGCCTTCCTGCTGGATGCGCGAGAGCGCGTTGCGCAATGCACTGCGCGACACCCCGTAGAAGCGCATCAGGTCGATTTCGCTGATGACGTCGGGCAGGCGGCGCGCCAGCCTGTCGTCTGCGATCCGCAGGTACAGCGGATCGTCGGGCTCGGCCGAAAAACGCTCGGCCAGGTGGCCGAAGGCCAGTGCGTCCTGGTTCAGGAAGTAGCCGCGGTTCAGATCGTGGCTCAGCATGCCCAGCGCCACCAGGTGCCGCAGCGCGACGTTGACCGGCGTGCGCGAGGTGCCGATCTGCTCGGCGAGCAGGCTCTCGGCGAGATGGGCGCCGGCCTTGAGGTTCTCGCGGCGGGCAAAGGCGACGATCTCGCGGGACACGCGGATCTGGAGCGGCGTCAGTTCCACGTTGGCGGGAGCAGCATGGGGGCGGATGCCGGCATGGTAACGGCCGCGCCCGCTGGGGCGCCGCCATGCAGTTGCAGCTTCGGCACGACACACACGCATGGCCGTCCGCCTCAGTCCAGCCGAACGCCCAGCTGCTTGATCAGTCTGGACCATTTGTCGTTCTCGGCGGCGGCGAAACGTGCAAACTCCTGCGGGCCGGCGCCGACCGGTTCATAGAGTTGGCTGGCCAGGCGGGCCGACACCTCGGGTGTTTTCAAGGCCTTCTCGAAGGCCTTGAACAGCACATCGACCACGGGCGCCGGCGTGGCCTTGGGCACAACGATGCCGGCCCACGAAGCGGCTTCGTAGCCCGGCACGCCGCTCTCGGCGACCGTGGGCACGTCGGGCAACGCAGCCGCACGCTTCGCCGAGGTCACCGCCAGCGCACGCAGCTTGCCGGCCTTGATGTGCGGCAGCGCCGCCAGCGGGTCGGCCACGGCCGCCTCGACTTCACCGCCCAACAGCGCATTGAGCGCCGGTCCGCCGCCCTTGTAGGGCACATGCAGAAGGTCGATCTTGGCCATGGCCTTCAGCATCTCGCCACCCAGGTGGTTGCCGCTGCCATTGCCCGCGGTGGCATAGCTGAACTTGCCAGGGTTCCTGCGTGCGAGCTCGATGAACTCCGTGAAACTCCTGGCCGCCACCTTGTCGGGGTTGACGGCCAGGATGTTGGCCACCGAGGTCAGCAGGATCACCGGCTTCATGTCGCTCACCAGGTAGCCCGTCTTCGCATACAGGTGCGGATTCAGGGCCATTGTCGACAGGTTCACGAAGGTCACCGTGTAGCCATCGGCCGGGGCCGCCAGGCCTGCGGCCGTGCCGATGTTGCCGGCAGCGCCGCCCTTGTTGTCGATGACGATGGGCTGGCCCAGTACCTTCTGCAGTTCACCCTGCAGCGACCGGCACAGTGCATCGGCACCGCCGCCCGCAGGCTGCGGCACCAGCAAGGTCACCGGCTTGCTGGGATAGCGCTCCTGCGCCCACACCAGGCTGGGTGCGCTGACCAGGGCAGTGCTGCCCACCAGGGTCTGGAGCGCCTCTCGGCGGTGCATGTGCTTCACGAACCTGTCTCCGGGATGTTGTTGGCATCGCTGCCTTGATTGCGTTTAGTGATCATAGAATGCATTTTGCCGAAACGCAAGGCATTCACATGAAACACCAGATGAACCCGCCAACGGGTTGCGGCATGCTCGCCTTCGTCGGCAGCCGCACGACCACCGAGCGCCAGGCCCGTGGCCTGGGCCTCAGCGTCTTCCGGGTGGACGACGGCTTCACGCAGTGGCAAGCGCTGCAGACACTCCCGCTGCGCAACCCGTCCTTCCTGCTGGCCAACGCCGCGGCGCGGCGGCTGTACACGGTGCACGGCGACTTTGGCGAGGTCAGCGCCCTGGCCGTCGACGGTGCGGGGCGCCTGACCCTGCTCAACCAGCAGGCCGTGCAAGGCCGCAACCCGGTGCACCTGGAACGCTCCGCCGACGGCCGCCACCTCCTGGTGGCCAACTACGCAAGCGGCAGCATCGCTGCGCTGCCCGTGCTCGCCGACGGGTCGCTGGGCGCCGTGGCCTCGACACTCGAACTGCCGGGCACGCCCGGCCCGCACCGAGTCGAGCAGATCGGCTCGCACCCGCACCAGTTGCTGCGCTGGCCGGGCACGGACTTGTTCATCGTCCCCGACAAAGGCCTCGACCGTGTGCACGTCGTGCAACTGGCACCAGGCGGCAAACTCGAACTGATCGGCCAGGCCGTCACCCGCTCAGGCGCCGGGCCACGCCATGCAGCGCTCGACCCGGCACAACAACGGCTCTGGGTCGCCAACGAACTGGACTCGACGGTCGCTGCCTACCGGTTCGACACATCCAGCGGCCGGCTCCAGGCAGAGCGCATCCTCGGCCTCCTGCCCGACGACTTCTGCGGCGAGAGCCGGGCCGCCGGCATCACCTTGGTCGGCAACAACTTGTTGTTCGTATCGAACCGGGGGCACAACAGCGTCACCAGCCTGCAGGTGAACACCGACGACGGCGCGCTTGTGCGCCGCCAGTGGCAGGCCACAGGCGGGACGACACCCAGGTTCCTCACGCCGACACCCGATGGCAGGTGCCTGATCGTCGCCAACGAAGGCAGCGACACCATCGGGCGCTGGCGCATCGGCGCGGATGGCGCGCTCGAAGACGGCCGTGTGGTGGCGCAGACCGGCAGCCCGGTCTGTGTCGCCTTCATGCCTGTGGTTGGCTGACGCAGCGTCACACGGCTGCTAGACTCCAGCCCATGCCCTGCCACCAGCCCGTCACCACGATCATTCGAATTCGTCGCTGACCGGGCACGAGCGCGTCGTCCCGGTCTGCCGGGTCGACGCTGCAGCTGACTTCTCCGCGCCCGCTGTTCGGTCCACGCGCATCCCCGCACCGCTGCCTCCACCTGGCGCGGCCGTCGTCGATGACAAGGATCGAATCCATGAAACGGGTTGAACCCACCCCCAGCTCGGCAGAGCTTGAACAGGTCTATCTGCTCGACCGTGATGCCGGCCTGCTCTGCCGCATCCTCGGCCTCTACGCTGCGCGTGGCCTGGATGTGCTGCGTGCGGACTACGCCCACGCGGCACAAAACGTGATGCGGCTGGACATCGGCGTGGCCAACACGGCGCCTGGCACCGAGGACACCCTGCGTGTGCTCGTCGAGAAGGCCGCCACCTTCGTCGGCGTGCTGGCCGCCGCCGAGCAGGCGCAGCAGCGGCACCCTAGCGCTGTGCGACTCTCACCTGCACGTGGTTGCGCCCTTCGGCGCGCCAATGCGTGATGCTGCGGGCGAAGCGCCGCACCAGGTGCAGGCCCAGGCCACCCGGCCGGGCCTGTGCCAGCGTGGCGGGGCGGTCGGCCTGCACATGCTGCCCGGGGTCGAAGGGCCTGCCGTCGTCGCTGAACTGCAGCAGCACGTCGCTGCCATCGGCCTGCACCAGCAAGTCCACGTGGTGCTCGGCACCGTCGCCGTGTGCGTGCATCACGAGGTTCATGAACAGTTCTTCGAGCACCAGTTCGACAACACCCAGCCGCGGCGCCGCAAGCTCCAGCGGCGCCAGGTGCGCCAGCAGCTGCAAACGCGCCGGCTCCAGCGCGTCGGCGCGTGTGGGC
>JBASTF010000044.1:0-4047 GCA_049274755.1 Rubrivivax sp.
CGGCAGCGCCGCTGCAGCCCAGCCGCAGCCTGGGAGACACACGCTGATGGCGGCCGTGGCCCCGGGAACCAGCCGGCTCGAAGCCGAGCACCTGCAGAAGAGCTACGGCGCCCGCAAGGTCGTCAAGGACGTGCACCTCGCGGTCGGCGCCGGCGAAGTCGTCGGCCTGCTCGGCCCCAACGGCGCCGGCAAGACCACCACCTTCTACATGGTCGTGGGCCTGGTGCGGGCCGACGACGGCGAGATCCGCATCGACGGCCGGCCGGTGCAGCGCCTGCCCATCCACCAGCGTTCGCGCCTGGGCCTGAGCTACCTGCCGCAGGAAGCCTCGATCTTCCGCAAGCTGACGGTGGAAGAGAACATTCGCGCCGTGCTCGAACTGCAGTTGGGCGACGACGGCCGGGCGCTGAAACCCGCCACCATCGACAGCCTGCTGAACAGCCTGCTGCACGACCTGAGCATCGAGAAGCTGCGCGATTCGCCGGCGCCGGCGCTGTCGGGTGGTGAACGCCGGCGTGTCGAGATCGCACGGGCACTGGCCACGCAGCCGCGTTTCATCCTGCTCGACGAACCCTTTGCCGGCGTCGACCCCATCGCCGTCATCGAGATCCAGCGCATCATCGCCTTCCTCAAGTCGCGTGGCATCGGGGTGCTGATCACCGACCACAACGTGCGCGAGACGCTGGGCATCTGCGACCGTGCCTACATCATCAGCGAAGGCTCGGTGCTGGCCGAGGGCACGCCGCAAGAGATCATCGAAAACGCCCAGGTGCGCAGGGTCTACCTCGGCGAGCACTTCCGCATGTGAGGGCAGCACGACGATGAAGCCCTCTCTGCAGGTCCGCCTGTCCCAGCATCTGGCGCTGACGCCGCAGCTGCAGCAGTCCATCCGCCTGCTGCAGCTCAGCACGCTGGAGCTGCACCAGGAAGTCGAGCAGATGCTCGAGCAGAACCCCTTCCTGGAAGCCGACGACGACGGCGGCACGCCCTACGACGCGCCGGTGGAACGCAGCGCCGTCGAGCGCAGCAACGAACGCCAGAACGAACGCGAGGAAGCCGGCGACGCCGCGCCCGACAGCGGCGGCGAGGCTCTGCCCGAGGTCAGTGCCGAGGAGTTCGGCACCACCGAACGCGACGACTGGGAAAACGGCACCGAACGCGACGACTTCGACGGCATCCGCGAAACCCCGTCCTCGGGCACAGCCAGCGGCGACGGCGATGGCGATGAACTCGACGCCCACGAACGCCGCAGCGAAGCCGGCACGCTGGCCGACCACCTGCGCAGCCAGATCGCCGGCATGCGGCTGTCGGCCGACGACCTGGCGGCGCTGAACGTGCTGATCGAATCGCTGGACGGCGACGGCTACCTGGCCGATTCGCTGGACGAGATCGCCGAAGGCCTGGCGGCGATGATGGCCATCGACGACGCCGACGCCGTGGAAACACTGCGTGAACGCCTGCAATGTGCGCTGCGCTGGCTGCAAAGCCTGGAGCCACCGGGTGTCGGCGCACGTTCGCTGGGTGAATGCCTGGTGCTGCAGCTGCGCGACACGCCGGCCTGCGACGCACGCCAGGTGGCGATGCGCATCTGCGAGCAGCACCTGGACCTGCTGGCGCGGCGCGACATGAAGAAGCTGACGCAGGCCACCGGCGCCGACGAAGACACGCTGCGCGAAGCGCAGGCGCTGATCGTCGCCTGCGAGCCCAAGCCGGGGCGGCCGTTTGCGGCGGCCGAGGCCAACATCGTCGTGCCCGACGTCATCGTGCAGAAGGCGGGCCGCGGCTTCAAGGTCGTGCTCAACCCCGATGTGATGCCCAAGCTGCGCATCAACGACCTCTACGCGCAGGCCATCCGCGGCAACCGCAATGCCGGTGGCGGCGGGCTGTCGGGCCGGCTGCAGGAAGCACGCTGGTTCATGAAGAACATCCAGCAGCGCTTCGACACCATCCTGCGTGTCAGCAAGGCCATCGTCGAGCGCCAGAAGAACTTCTTCACCCACGGCGCCATCGCGATGAAGCCGCTGGTGCTGCGCGAGATCGCCGACGAGCTGGGCCTGCACGAAAGCACGATCTCGCGCGTGACCACGGCCAAATACATGGCCACGCCGCAAGGCACCTTCGAGCTGAAGTACTTCTTCGGCAGCAGCCTGAACACCGAGGCCGGCGGCAATGCCAGCAGCACCGCGGTGCGGGCGCTGATCCAGCAGCTGGTGTCGGCCGAAGACCAGAGCAAGCCGCTGTCGGACAGCCAGCTCAGCCAGATGCTGGAAGAGCAGGGCATCCAGGTCGCGCGGCGCACGGTGGCCAAGTACCGCGAGGCGCTGAAGATCGCGCCGGCCTCGCTGCGCAAGGCCCTCTGACAACAGCGAAGTTCAGCCGCGGCGACGGCGTGCAGCGGCCGTGCAGGCCAGCAGGCCCAGCCCCATCAGCAGCCAGGTCGAGGGCTCGGGCACCGGCGGTGCGATGAAGCCCGAGACCACCACCACCCGGCTGCCACCGCCGAAGGTGGAGAACAGGAAGTCGCCGGTCAGCGGGTCGATCGCCGCACCCTCGGCGCCGGACAGGCCGGTCAGGAAGTTGCGGCGTGTGGCCACCAGCGGGTTGCCGTCGGCGTCGAGCGCGTAGGCGCCGACGGTGCCGGCGCCGTACTCCGAGATCAGCATGCTGGCGCTGGTGAAGCCGGCGTTGCCGGCTGCGATGTAGACAAAACCTTCAGGCCCGCCCGGCACGTTCTGGATGCCGGCGACCAGCGGGTCGAGGTCGACCTGGCTCAGGCCGACGATGTCGTAGGTGCCGTTGCCATCGGCCGCCAGCGAGGCGCTGTACCACTGGCCGCCGCCATAGGACACCAGCTTCATGCTGCCGGCGCCGCCGAAACCCGTCGGCACGAAGGCAAAGGCCGCGTGCGAACTGGCCACGCCCAGGGCGCCGAGGTTGATGACCTTGTCCTCGTCGACGCTGCCGGGTTTGGTCTGGCCGATCTCGTTCACCGGCCAGCGTGCAGTGAACAGCACGCCGCCGGGGCCGAAGGCCACACCGCCGTCGTTGTATTCGCCGATCGCCGTGCCATAGCGCAGCGCCGTGCCGCTGAAGCCGGTGATGTGGTTGGCGCTGTCGCGCACCACACCCACCGTGTACAGGCTGCCGCTGGGGCCGTTGGCCGCGCCGCCGATCAGCAGCGTGCTGTTGTTCAGGAAGGTGAGGCCGCCGTAGTTGCTGGGCAGGTCGGCCACCGAGCCGAGGTCGGTGACGGTGTAGGCGCCGCTGAAGTCGCCACCCAGAACCTGGCCCTGCGCAGGCAGCAGGGCGGTGATGCTCAAAGCCGCCACTGCGGCGCGGACGAGGATTTTCATGCGATGCTTCCTCAAAGACCCGAACACCATGGATCCGACAACCAAGTATCGAACTGCCCTGCCCGCTGGCCGCACCACGTTCAGGGGAGATTCCCACCACCCGATCGCGGGGGACGCCTGATGGCCTGGCTGTTCCTGCCCTGCGCCGGCGGCGCCGAAGCCCTGCTGGCCGACGAGGTGCAGCGCCTCACCGGCAGCGCGGCCGAAACCACACGCGGCGGCGTCTGGGTCGAAGGCGACGAACGCACGGCCATGCTGCTGAACCTGGAAAGCCGCCTCGCCCAGCGTGTGCTGTGGCCGCTGATCGACGGCCGCTACCGCGACGAACACGACCTCTACGACCTGGGCCGGCGTGTCGATTGGGGCCACTGGATCACGCCGCAGCAGACGCTGCGGGTCGACGTCAGCGCCGTGCGTTCGCCGCTGAAGAGCCTGAACTTCGCGGCGCTGCGCATCAAGGACGCCGTCTGCGACACGCTGCGCGACGCCACCGGCGAGCGCCCCAGCGTCGACACGCAGCGGCCCGACCTGGCGATCGCGCTGTTTGTCGGGCCCGAGGAAGCGACGCTGTATGTCGACACCTCGGGCGCGGCGCTGTTCAAGCGCGGCTGGCGCGAAGCCAAGGGCGAAGCACCGCTGAAGGAAACGCTGGCCGCGGCGATGCTGGCCGCCGCCGGCTGGCAGGGCCGCGCGC
>JBASTF010000045.1:0-1903 GCA_049274755.1 Rubrivivax sp.
CCTGGACGGTGAGCAGGCCGGGGTCGCCGGGGCCGGCGCCGACCAGGGCACAGCGGCCTTGTCGACGGCGGATTGTGGTCGTCATGCGGTTTTCCCAAGCGCCGTGCGCGGCGCGTCGATCTCGGCCAGCGCACCCAGGGCCAGCTGCACCTGGCGCGCCAGCGGCGCCGGTGCCGGCTTCTCGCCGCCCAGCACGGCCTGGATGTACAGCGCCGTGGTGGCGGCATCGTGTTCACGCGGCAGCAGCGGCATCTCGGCAACCACACCGTCCTGCGCCGGCACCGACCACTCGGGCCGCAGTTCACCGGCGATCCAGCCGTCGATGCGCGGCTGGCGGCGCGGGTCGGCCACGGCCTCGCCTTCGGTGCCACGCAGCAGCATCGTGTCCACAGCCTGGCGCTGGGCCCAAGCCGACATCAGCGCGCCGAACTCGGGGTGGGTGAAGCTCACCAGGCGCAGCGTGCGCGCGCCGCTGCAGGGCGACAGCATCTTGGCCACCGTGTGGCCCGAGTTGCGCACGCCGACGGTCCAGCGCACGTCGAGCAGTCGTTGCAGCGGCGCACACAGTGTGGCCGTGTGCACGAAGGCCGGCTCACGCCGCGCCCAGGCGCTGTGCACGTCGGCCTCGGTCTGGCTGACCGGCAGGCCCAGGTCGTGAAAGATCGCGGCACTGGTCACACGCGCCGGGTCGCGCGGCTGGCCATGCACCAACACACGGGCGCCTTCCTGGGCCAGCGACATGGCCAGCAGCGGCGTCAGGTTGGGCAGGCGGCGTGCGCCGTTGTACGAGGGGATGACGATGACGGGCCGCTCGCTGTGCAGCTTCAGGCAACGTGCATGCACGGCAGCGAGAAAGCCGCTCAGTTCGTCCAGCGTCTCGCCCTTCATGCGCATGGCCAGCACGAAGGCACCGAGCTCGAGATCGCTGACCTGGCCGTCGAGCACGGCGGCCATCAGGTCTTCGGCCTGCTCTTGCGACAACGAACGGGCGCCTGCGGCGCCGCGGCCGATCTCCTTGATGTACTGCGCGATGCTCATGTCTGTCTCCCTGGGCGGCCGGTTCGCAAGTTCCGGACCCGCTTGCAGGTCACGACCTCAGGCTGCTGCCGTTGCTGCACGCACCAGGCGTCGCAGCTCGGGCAGGCAGGACCCGCATTGTGTGCCGCAGCGCAGCTTGCCCTGCAAGGCCGCCAGCCGCTGCTCGGGAGAACCAGAGCCCTGAGAGAGTGTGGTGTTGATCGCGCTTTCGTCGACATCGAAACAATTGCACACCTGGCGCCGGCGCGGCGCGGCCTGCACCTGGCCCGTGGGCGACAACAGCTGCCGCGACAGGCCTTCGACCGCAGCGCCGTCCTGCAGCAGCGAACGCACCCACTCGGTGGCGCCGGCCTCGGACACATCGCCGGCCAGCACGAAGGCCTGCAGGCGCGCGCTGCCGCCGTCGACGGCCTGCAGCCGCAGCGTGCGCCGCCGGCCCCGTGTGGGATCGGCATAACGCAGCAGACGACGGTCTTCGCGCGCCAGGCCGAGCAGGGTTTCGATGCGGTCCAGCCACTCGGGCGCCGGTGCCTGCTCGGCCGCGGCACGCAGCAGCAGGCCTTCGTGCTGCTGGCCAAAGGGCACCAGGCTGAAGAAGCCGAACTCCGGCATCAGCGCACGCAGCGCATCGCGTGTGGCGGCCAGATCGGCTTCGGGCAGCCAGGCCGCGGCCAGCAGCCGCCAGGGCAGGGCGGCCGGCTCCAGCCGCACGGCCGTGTGTTTCAGCTCGGGCTGCTTGGACTGCGGGCAAAAGGCCCCGGTGGTCAGCTGGTTGATGCCGCCGCTGACGAACTCCGGCCCCCAGTGCATCGCCACGAAGGCCTGGGCCGGTGCCACGCCGGCGGCGCTGCGTGCCGGCAGCACC
>JBASTF010000046.1:0-5434 GCA_049274755.1 Rubrivivax sp.
CGCCCCGGAAGTCATCTTCTGCTTCGACGGCGACCGCGCCGGGCGCGAGGCCGCGTGGCGTGCGCTCGAAATCACGCTGCCGGTGCTGCGCGACGGACGCCAGGCGAGTGTCCTGGTCCTGCCCGACGGAGAGGACCCGGATACGCTGGTGCGCAAGGAGGGCGCCGAGGCCTTCCGCGCGCGCCTGAGCGCCGCCCAGCCGCTGCCGGATTTCCTGTTCGAAACCCTGGTCAAGCAGGTAGACCTGACGCGTCTGGACGGCCGCGCACGCCTGGTGGAACTCGCCCGCCCGCACCTGTCCAAAGTCGCCCCGGGGGCGTTGCAGCAGCTGATGCAAGACCGGCTGTCGGAGCTGAGCCGCTTCGACCCCGGAAAATTGTCTACACTGGTAAGCAGGTCGCGGACGTTCGCCCGCAAGCCCGCCGCCGGATTGACCGGCGGCCCCAAGGAGCCCCCTTCGGTCATGCGTTTGGCCATCGCCATGCTGGTGCAGCAGCCGGCCCTGGCCGCGGCGGTGCCGCCAGACTGGCGGTTCGAGGAAGCCGATCTGCCGGGCGCGGGGTTGTTGCAGGACGTGCTGAACCTGTTGCGATCCGCTCCCGGGATGAACACCGCGCGGGTCATCGAGCATTTTCACGGCGGCGAGCACGAGTTGGCGCTCGGCAAACTGGCGGCGATGCAACATCCGGTGCTGGAGCACGACGTGGCCGTGGAATTCCCCGGTCTGTTGGCGCGGCTGCGCGAGACTGCCACGCGCGAACGCGCCAACCGGTTGCTGCAAAAACAGCACGCCGGGGGACTGAACCCCGATGAAATGGCGGAACTGGCCCACTTGCTGGCGCAACGAAAGAGTTAAAGCGCGAATTCTGGATTTTTCGGTTGAAGAGGTTGGGGGTGGCCGTTATTTGAGCTATACTTTCGCGTTTTACGTTTCGACTCAACGTTTTACCGCGGTATCCGCATCAGGCACAAAAACATGGATCAGGAACAGCAGCGCATACAACTCAAGAAGTTGATCATCCAGGGCAAGGAAAAGGGTTTCCTCACGTACGGGGAAATCAACGACCACCTGCCCGAAGACATTCACGATACCGACCAGATCGAGGCGGTCGTGAGCATGATCAACGACATGGGCATCCAGGTGTACGACGAGGCGCCGGATCCGGAAACCCTGTTGCTCAAGACCGAGCCGCCGCCGGCGGAAGACGAGGACGAAGCCGCCGAACAGGCCGAGCAAGTCGCGGTGTCGGCGGTCGAGAGCGAATTCGGTCGCACCACCGACCCGGTGCGCATGTACATGCGCGAGATGGGCACCGTCGAGCTGCTGACGCGTGAAGGCGAGATCGAGATCGCCAAGCGCATCGAAGGTGGCCTGCAGGCGATGATGCTGGCGATCAGCGCATCGCCGACCACCATCGCCGAGATCCTGGCCATGGCCGACCGCATCGCCGCCGGCGAGATGCAGATCAGCGAGGCCGTCGACGGCTTCGTCGCCGAGGACGAGGCCGACGACTACGTGGCCGAAGAAGACTACGACGAGTTCGACGAGGAAGACGACGACGACGGCCAGGGCGGCAGCAAGGCGCTGACGAAGAAGCTCGAAGAGCTGAAGAACGCGGCGCTGGCCAAGTTCGACACGCTGCGCACGCACTTCGACAAGATGCGCAAGGCCTACGAGAAGGAAGGCTACAAGAGCCCGTCCTACAACAAGGCCCAGCACGCCATCAGCGACGACCTGATGACGATCCGCTTCACGGTGAAGACCATCGAGAAGCTGTGCCACATCCTGCGCAGCCAGGTCGACGACGTGCGCCGCTACGAACGCGAGATCCGCAAGATCGTCGTCGACAAGTGCGGCATGCCGCAGGACCACTTCATCAAGACCTTCCCGGTCAACGTGATGAACCTGAAGTGGGCCGAGAAGGAGATCGCCGCTGCCAAGCCCTACAGCACGGTGCTGCAGCGCAACCTGCCGGCGGTGCAGGAACTGCAGCAGAAGCTGATCGACCTGCAGGGCCGTGCGGTGGTGCCGCTCGACGACCTGAAGGAGATCAACAAGAAAATGAACGAGGGCGAGAAGGCCTCGCGCGACGCGAAGAAGGAGATGATCGAGGCCAACCTGCGCCTGGTGATCTCGATCGCGAAGAAGTACACCAACCGCGGCCTGCAGTTCCTCGACCTCATCCAGGAAGGCAACATCGGCCTGATGAAGGCGGTGGACAAGTTCGAATACCGCCGCGGCTACAAGTTCTCGACCTATGCGACCTGGTGGATCCGCCAGGCCATCACACGTTCGATCGCCGACCAGGCACGCACCATCCGCATCCCGGTGCACATGATCGAGACGATCAACAAGATGAACCGCATCTCGCGCCAGCACTTGCAGGAGTTCGGCTACGAACCCGATGCACCGACGCTGGCCGAGAAGATGGAGATCCCCGAGGACAAGATCCGCAAGATCATGAAGATCGCGAAAGAGCCGATCTCCATGGAGACGCCGATCGGCGACGACGACGATTCGCATCTGGGCGACTTCATCGAGGACACCAACAACACGGCGCCGATCGAAGCGGCGATGCAGGCCGGCCTGCGCGACGTGGTGAAGGACATCCTCGACTCGCTGACGCCGCGCGAAGCCAAGGTGCTGCGCATGCGCTTCGGCATCGAGATGAGCACCGACCACACGCTGGAAGAAGTCGGCAAGCAGTTCGACGTCACGCGTGAGCGCATCCGCCAGATCGAGGCCAAGGCCATCCGCAAGCTGAAGCACCCGAGCCGGAGTGACAAGCTGCGGACCTATTTGGACAATCTCTGATTGGTCGAATAGGGGCTGCCGGAGGCAGCTGCGCCCGCGAAGCGGGAGCACCGGGCTTGCGGCGAAGCCACAAGCTGCGGACCTATCTGGACAACCTGTAAACCTTGTTTCGTCCCACACAGGCCCGGCATCCCCGGGCCTGTGTCGCTTGTGGCGGCTACACTTTCGGGCTGCATGACACAGATCTCCGATCTCACCGTCCTCTTTGCCGATCTGCGCGGCAGCACGGCCCTGTACGAGACGCTGGGCAACGCCGAGGCCACCTCGGTGGTCACCCATTGCGTCGGTGCACTGGCACGTTCGGTCGGTGATGCCGGCGGCCGTGTCGTGAAGACGCTGGGTGACGGCCTGATGGCGGTGTTCGCCGCACCCTCGGAAGCGGTGCAGGCCTCGAGCGTGATGCACGACGTGCTGGAAGCCCTGGTCTCTCGCGGCAGCGAACGGGGTGCCTCGTCGGGCCTGCGTGCGCTGCGCCTGCAGGTGGCGCTGGCACGCGGTGAAGTGGTCGAGATGAGCGGCGACTGTTATGGCGACGCCGTCAACGTCTCGGCGCGCCTGCTCGACCATGCCGGCGACAACGAAACCCTGGTCACCGGCGAGGTGCTGCAAGGCCTGACGCTGGAGCAGCGCTCACGCTTCCGCAGCCTGGACCGCCTGGTGCTGCGTGGCCGCGTCGAACCGGTGCAGGTGCATGTGATGGGCGGCCGCCGCGGCGGCTTCGACATGGCGCCGACGCAGTTCGGCGGCGACGTGCACAGCAGCGTCAGCGAACCCGACGGCTTGCGCCTCATCTGGCGCGACATGAACCGGGTCTTCGCCAGCCAGCAGATGCCCGTGGTGCTGGGCCGCAGCCCGCAGGCCACGTTCTGCGTCGACGACTCGCGGGTCTCGCGGTCCCATGCCCGTGTCGACTGGCACAGCGGCAGCTTCCAGCTCACCGACCTCAGCTACAACGGCACCTACGTGCAGTTCGCCGACGGCGAGATTGTCAGCCTGCGCCGCGGCAGCTGCACGCTGCACGGCAGCGGCATGGTGGGCCTGGGCGGCTCGCCGGTGGACCCGGGTTCGGCCTGCGTGCGCTTCGACGTGCTGCGCTTCGGCGACACACAACCGCTGCTGTCGCCGGACCTGATGGCCGACTGACGACGATGCGTGTTCTGTACGTCGACGACGACCGCATCAACACCCTGCTCTTCGAGGAGACCTGCCGCTACGCCGGTGGCCTCGAAGTGCTGTCGGCCGGCAGCGGCGCCGAAGCGCTGGAGCTGGTGACGGGTTTCCAGCCCGAGTTGCTGGTCATCGACCTGCACCTGCCCGACACCGATGGTTATACCTTGCTGGCCGACCTGCGGCGTTCCGGCAGCCTGCCCCGGGTGCCGGCCTTCCTCTGCACCGCCGAAGACCCGGCCGACGTGGCCACAGCCGCTCAACACGCCGGTTACGCCGGCTGCTGGACCAAGCCCGTGGACCTGAACACCGTGCTCGCCGACCTCGGCCGCCTGCAGCAACGGCAGCCCAGCGGCGGATGAACTTCCGCCCCGAACCCGCGCACCAGCACGGCAGCGCCGCACGCACCGCCGTGCTGCTGGTCAACCTCGGCACACCCGACGCACCGACACCGGACGCGCTGCGCCGCTACCTCGCCGAGTTCCTGGCCGACCCGCGTGTCGTCGAGATCCCCAAGCTGCTGTGGTGGCCCATCCTGCACGGCATCATCCTGCGCACGCGGCCGGCGAAGTCGGCGGCCAAGTACCGCACGGTGTGGATGCCCGAAGGCTCGCCGCTGGCGGTGTGGACGGCGCGCCAGGCCACGCTGCTGCAGGGTTATCTCGGCGAACGTGGCCACCGTGTCGATGTGCAGTGGGCCATGCGCTACGGCAACCCGTCCATCGCCAGCACGCTGGACCAGTTGCGCCAGGCCGGCACAACACGGGTGCTGGTGCTGCCGATGTACCCGCAGTACGCCGGCGCCACGACGGCCAGCGTCGTCGACAAGATCGGCGCCTGGACGGCCGGCGCGCGCTTCGTGCCCGAGATGCGCCAGGTCGGCGACTACCACGGCGACCCCGGCTACATCGCCGCGCTGGCGGCCCAGGTGCGCGAACACTGGCGGCGCAACGGCCGCGGCGAACGCCTGCTGCTCAGTTTCCACGGTGTGCCCGAGCGCACGCTGCACCTGGGCGACCCCTACCACTGCCAGTGCCAGGCCACGGCGCGCCTGCTGGGCGAACAACTGGGGTTGGCGCCGGAGCAGTTGCTGGTCACGTTCCAGAGCCGCTTCGGCAAGGCCAAGTGGCTGCAGCCCTACACCGAGCCGACGCTGGTGGCACTGGCCGGCCAGGGTGTGCGCCACGTCGACGTGATGTGCCCGGGTTTTGTGGCCGACTGCCTGGAGACGCTGGAAGAGATCGACCAGGAAGCGCGGGCCGCCTTCCTGGCCGCCGGCGGCACACAGTTCGGCTACATCCCCTGCGTCAACGACAGCGTGCCCTGGCTGCGTGCGCTGGCCACCATCGCCGAACGCCACCTGCAGGGCTGGCACACGCAGCAGCCGCCCGATGCCCAGGCCCTGGCGCGCCAGCGCGAACGGGCGCTGGCGCTGGGCGCTTCACACTGAGT
>JBASTF010000047.1:0-6378 GCA_049274755.1 Rubrivivax sp.
GAGCTCGACCTCGGCGACGAAGCCGCCACACGCCGCTTCTTCGAGACCGAGCGCCCGCAGTACGTGTTCCTGGCCGCGGCCAAGGTCGGTGGCATCGTCGCCAACAACAGCTACCCGGCCGAGTTCATCCGCGACAACCTGGCGATCCAGACCAACGTCATCCACGCCGCCCACCTGGCCGGTGTACAGCGCCTGCTGTTCCTGGGTTCGAGCTGCATCTACCCCAAGCTGGCGCCGCAGCCGATGAAGGAACGCGACCTGCTGACCGGGCCGCTGGAGCCGACGAACCGGCCCTATGCGCTGGCCAAGATCGCCGGCATCGAGATGTGCTGGAGCTACAACCGCCAGTACGGCACGAAGTTCCTGGCCGCGATGCCGACCAACCTGTACGGCCCCGGCGACAACTACCACCCGACCAACAGCCACGTGATCCCGGCGCTGCTGCGCAAGTTCCACGAAGCCAAGGTCCGTGGCGACGCCCAGGTCACGGTCTGGGGCACCGGCACGCCGCGGCGCGAGTTCCTCTACAGCGACGACATGGCCGATGCCTGCGTTTTCCTGATGAACCTGCCCGACGCGGGGTTCGACAGGCTGCTGGGCAGCGACGAATCGGTGACGGGCCGCTTCGAGCCGCCGCTGGTGAACATCGGCGTCGGCGAGGACATCACGATCGCCGAGCTCGCAGCCACCATCGCGCAGGTGGTGGGTTATGGCGGTGGCATCGCCTACGACACCAGCAAGCCCGACGGCACGCCGCGCAAGCTGATGGACGTGGGCTTGCTGGCGGCTGCGGGCTGGAAGGCGCAAACGCCGCTGGCGCTGGGGCTGCAACAGGCGTATGCCGAGTTCGCGGCCGGTGCAAGGCCGCAAGGAGCCTGATCCGGTGGCCATCGAACGCGTGACGCTGCCGGTGCTGGGTGCGCCGATCGACGTGCTCGACGCTGGCGCTGCCGTGCAACGCATCAGCCGCTGGGCGCGTGCGCGGGAAAGCCGCTATGTCTGCATCTGCAACGCGCACTCGGTGGTGACGGCATCGGCCGATCCCGCATTCCGCCACGCCGTCGAAGCCGCCGACATGGCCACGGCCGACGGTGCGCCCGTGGCCTGGATGCTGCGACGCCAGGGCGCCGCCGAGCAACGGCGTGTCAGTGGTCCCGACCTGATGCTCGACTACTGCGCACACGCGGCAGCCACCGGTGAAGCGCTCTACCTGTACGGCAGCACAGAAGCCACGCTCGCTGCGCTGCGCCGGCAACTGCTGCTGCGCTGGCCGGCATTGCGCATCGCCGGTTGCGAGTCGCCCCCGTTCCGTCCCGCGACGGCCGACGAAACGGCCGAGACCGTGCGCCGCATCAACGCCTCGGGCGCCGGCACCGTCTGGGTCAGCCTGGGCTGCCCGAAGCAGGAACTGTGGATGGCGGCCCGGCGTGGCGACGTGCAGGCGGTGATGGTCGGCGTCGGCGCAGCCTTCGACTTCCATGCCGGCACCGTGGCGCGGGCGCCGCAATGGATGCGCAGCGCCGGTCTGGAATGGCTGCACCGCCTCTGCAGTGAACCGCGCCGGCTCTGGCGCCGCTACCTCGTCACCAACACCGCCTTCGTGCTCGGAGCGCTGCGCCAGCTCTGGGGCCGGCGTGCGCTGCGCAGCCGCTGAGGCGCCGGGTTCAGCGCGCCCAGGGTGCGTTGGCGCGCAGCAGCAGTGCGCTCTGCCCAGCCGCCAGCGTCAACGGCATTGCGACGGCCGCGCCATTCAGGTCCTTGACCACACAGCCGGCAGGCCAGCCCAGGTCGGCGCAGGCCAGCGGCAGCGTGCTGCCGTTTTCGGCATGCACCGCCACCGCGTACTCGGCCACCTTCGCCAGGCTGTAGCCCAGCACGGGTTTCAGCGACACACGGTCGAAGCCCACTGCGGTGCCGGCACTGGCCACCTTCAGGTTCAGCCGCGCCGTGTCGGACGACGCGGCCACGAAGAAGCCCTCGTACTGGATGGTGCTGCCGGCCGCGCCGCTGCGGCTGGTCGTCGACGAAAAGCCCGGTGCGGCGACGACGCTGCCGGTCAGCGGGCTGGTGCGCCCGACGTAGGGCGTGGCGATGTTGCCGGCGGTCGCCAGCGACGCCGAGAACGTCACGCGGTGCGGCACGCCCACCGCCAGGTTGAAGGCCGGGCTCATCAGCGAGTCGTTGACCGTGGACGCCGTCATCACGGCACAGGTGCCACCGCAGCCCGCCATCGCGGCCGCGACGACGCTGCCAGAACCGCTGCCGCCGGCAAACCAACTGGTCCAGTCGCCCAGGCCCAGGTCGAAACCGCCGCCGTTGATCAGTTCGCTGCCCAGGTTCAGCTGGTAGAGCGCAAACAGTGCCGGCGTCAGCACGGCGCCATCCACCGGGTTGAGCTGCTTCCAGCCCGTGAAGTCCAGCATCGTCGCGGCGCTGCCTCCGCTGACGGTGGCAAACACCACCGCGGCGTCGTTCAACGCCACGATGTTGTTGCCGCTGAACAGGTTGGATGCCGAACTCAGCGTGCCGCTGCCCGAAACCACGTTGCTGAACTGCACGGCCAGCGACTGGCCCAGCCCCGGCATCGCCGGGTAGGTGCCAGCGGCCGTCAGCGCCGGCACCAGTGTGTTCGCGCCGATCTGGTTGCCGGTCATCCAGTCGCTGCCGCCGGCGATGTCCATGCTCATCTTGATCGCCGCCACGCGGCTGAGCCAGACGCTGTTGCGTTCGAGCAGGTTGTTCGACGAGTTGTGCACCACCATGCCGTAGGGCACCTCGGCAATGATGTTCTCGCGCAGCGTCGTGCCACGCGTGAAGTTGTCGAGGTAGATGCCGCTGACGAGGTCGAAACCGCCGCCCACCGCACCTTCGGTGTTGGGCACGGCCGCGAGGATGCGGTTCTGCTCGACCAGCGAGTTCATGCCCGTGCTCGCGATCGGTGCCGTGGAGCCGTTCCAGGTGTAGATCGCCGCGCAGTCGGTCAGGCGCTGGCAGTACTCGGAGATCAGGTTGCCGGCAACCCGCGTGCCGCCGGCTCCGGAGAAGCTGATGCCCAGGTAGGCCGCGCGCCGCACGCGGTTGGACAGCACGCGGCCGCCGTCACCGACCTTGATCGCTGCCGAGGACCCGCCGGCGTGGCCCAGCGTGCCGGTGTTGTCGACGATGTTGCTGCCGATCGTCACACCCGCGGCATAGGTGCTGTCGATGCCGAAGCGCCAGTTGTCGTTGATGCGGTTGTTGGACACCGTGGCCGACACCGCGCCGGCCGGCAGGGCCGTGCGCAGCACCAGGCGCAGCCCGGTGTCGCCGTTGCCCGAAATCTCACCGTTGCCGACGATCGCACCCGGTGAGTCCTCGATCGACAGGCCGATCTTGCGTGCGCGCCCGATGTTCAGCCCCTGCAGGCTGATGTTGCCGATGCCGACGATGGCCAGGGCCGTGTCGCGCACGCTGCCTTCGACGCCGACGCTGTTCAGGTCGGCCTGGGCCGCGGCGCTGGACGGGTAGGCGTAGAGCTTGTTCGCCGCCGTGTCGTGGAAGAACTCGCCCGGTGCGTCCAGCATCCAGGCCTGGTCCTGCAGCACGTAGCCGTTGCCGGCCTCCATCGTGTAGGTCGTGTTGCCGGCCAGCGTCAACGTGCCGGTGCCGGCGTCCCAGGCGGACACCGTCTGCGTGTCGATGAACCAGGGGTCGCTGCGCACGTGGATCGTGGCGCCGGCGATGGACTTGCCGGTCAATGCACTGCGGTCGGCCGTGGCCACACGCAGCGCCATGCGCGACGCAGCCGACGTGCTGTCGGACTTGGCGTACTCGGCACCGAAGCCACCGAAGTTCGGCCACTGCGCCACACGCTGCGCGTCGCTGCCGATGAACAGGCGTGCGATCTTCGGTGTGCCGGCAGGCACGCTGCGCGACCAGACGTTGCCGCTGCGTGTCCAGCCCGACGAAAAGTCGTCGGCGCCCGAGATGCGCGGCTTGTTCGTTGAGCAGTTGCCGTAGCCGAGGATCTTGCTGCCGGCCACGAGATTGCTGTTGCGCAGCGTGACGCTTTCGCGCCAGACGCTGCTGCACGACAGGTAGACGTTCTGCCCCGCCACCACCGCCGTCGAGGCCAGTTTGCCCAGCGTCTTCCACGGTGCGGCCATCGTGCCCGCGTTGCCGTCGCTGCCGTTCACGGCGTCGATGTAGACCCCCCCCGACAACAGCCCTTCGGCGGCAGCGTCGCCACGCACGGCCGTCGCACCTTCGTTGGGGATGGCCGGCGCAGCGGCCGCCGCGAGTTCGCTGCCGGCACCGCCGCCGCCGCAGGCAGACAGCAGCAGCAGCGGCAGCAGGGTCAGAACGGTCATCGGGCGGGCGGGGCCCGGAACAGACTTCGGCTTCATCAACGATCAACTCCGGGAACGGCGGCCCGCGGGCATGGCCCGAACAACGACGACAAACGGCAAGACGGGATTCGGGTGAGGGGCGGTCGAGGGCATCGACTCGCCCACGTTTCGGCGCTGGCGGCGGCGGCTTGAGTGCCTGCGGTGGGGTCTTACATCGCGTCACGAAAGCGTCGGATGGGCTGTGCCAAAACACCGCATGCACGCCGTTTATGATGGCTTCCATCACCGAGAACACAGCCCCCGAGTGCCGCCCGATTCCAGCGACGACGATTCCGCGGCACACCGGTTCCCGGTGCTCGTCGTGCACAACACCTACCAGCAGCGCGGCGGCGAGGACGCTGTCGTCGAGGCCGAGGCCGAACTGCTGCGCAAGCATGGCCATGCCGTGACTTTGTACCGGCGCAGCAACGACGAGGTCGCTGGCCAGTCGCGCCTGTCGCTGGCGGCGCAGTCGCTGTGGTCGACACGCACCCGCCACGAGATCGCCGCGCTGCTGCAACAGCAGCGGCCCAGCATCGTGCATGTGCACAACACGCTGCCCCTGGTGTCGCCGTCGGTGTACTGGGCGGCGGCACACGCCGGCGTGCCGGTGGTGCAGACGCTGCACAACTACCGCCTGCTGTGCCCGCAGGCGCTGATGCTGCGCGACAACCGGGTCTGCGAAGACTGTGTCGGCCACCTGCCCTGGCGTGCCGTGCGCCACCGCTGTTACCGCGGTTCGGCAACGCAGTCGGCCGTGGTTGCCGGCACCGTGCAGCTGCACCGCTGGCTCGGCACCTGGCAGCACAAGGTGGCGCGTTACATCGCGCTCAACGAATTCAGCCGCCAGAAGTTCATCGACGGTGGTCTGCCGGCCGAACGCATCTGCGTGAAGCCGAACTTCGTCGACCTGCCGCCGCCCGAGGCGCAGCCGCGCAGCGGCTTCCTGTTTGTCGGGCGCATGTCGGTGGAAAAGGGCATCG
Source organism: Rubrivivax sp. (assembly GCA_049274755.1). Classification (GTDB taxonomy): domain Bacteria; phylum Pseudomonadota; class Gammaproteobacteria; order Burkholderiales; family Burkholderiaceae_C; genus Rubrivivax. Next base: position 5,351 of record JBASTF010000047.1, read on the forward strand.
AGACGCTGGTTGCAGCAACCCGTCTGCTCCCGAGCAACCTCTTGCTGCGCGCAATCGGTGACGGTCCGCTGGCAGGACTCTTGCGTGAGACGGGCCGTGTAGAACTGCTGGGTCAAAAAGCCCACGACGAAGTGGGAGCCGAGATGGCCAGAACCACCGCCTTGGTCATGCCCAGCATTTGGTACGAGCCTTTCGGCCTGGTGGTCATCGAAGCATTTGCGTCCAGCTTGCCAGTCATTGCGAGCCGCATCGGAGCGCCGGCGACACTGGTCGACGATGGCAAGACGGGCTTGCTGTTCGAACCGGGCAATGCTGCCGATCTGGCCGAGAAGATCGCTTGGGCGCAAGGCCATCCCGAGGCCATGGCAGCCATGGGCCGGCAGGCGAGAGCAACGTATGAACAGCGATTCACCGCAGACATCAACTACCGGCACATGACCGACATCTACGCACAGGCGCTTGCTGAGCACGCCGCTCACCTGTTATGACAAGACGGCGCGTTGTCACCGTGGTGCAGCGTCGCCTGACGCACTACCGCGTACCGCTGTTCGAGCAGATGCGGCAGCGACTCGATGCGGATGGCATTGACTTCCGTCTGCTGCACGGCGAGGCCACAGCCCCGGAAGCAGCCAAACACGACGCCGGCCACATCGCCTGGGCCGAAACACTGCCTACCCGCTACCTGCTCGACGGCCGTCTCTGCTGGCAACCTTTCATGCACCGGGCTGCAGCCAGCGACCTCGTTGTCGTCACGCAGGAAAACAAGCTGCTGAACAACCTGCTGGCCATCGCCAGCCCCTGGCGGCGGCCGGCCCTGGCCTTCTGGGGCCATGGCCGCAACATGCAGGCGCCGCAGCCCGACGGTGCACGGGAACGCTTCAAGCGCTGGACCACCAACCGCGTCGACTGGTGGTTCGCCTACACCGCGCTCAGCGCCGACTTCGTGCGCAACGACGGTTTTCCCGCAGCACGCATCACCGTGCTCGACAACAGCATCGACACCGGCGAACTGCGTGCCGCCGTGGCGC
>JBASTF010000048.1:0-2324 GCA_049274755.1 Rubrivivax sp.
GGCTGGGCGGCAGCGGCAGTTCGGCCCAGAAGCGGCTGCCGGTGCCGGGTTCGCTGCTGACGCCGACCTCGCCACCCATCAGCCGCGCCAGTTCGCGGCAGATCGACAGGCCCAGGCCGGTGCCGCCGTAGCGGCGTGTGGTCGACTGGTCGGCCTGCGTGAAGGGGCGGAACAGCCGCGCCTGCGTGGCGCGGTCGATGCCGGGGCCGGTGTCCTGCACCTCGAAGTGGATGCGCTCGCCGTGGCGCTGCACACGCAGGCGCACGCTGCCGGCGGCGGTGAATTTCAGCGCGTTGCTGAGGTAGTTGCTGAGGATCTGCCGCACGCGCAGCGTGTCGCCGAGCACGGTGCCGTCGACACCCTCGCCGAGCTCCAGCGTCAGCGTCAGGTCGCGCGCCGCGGCCAGCGTGGCATAGGCGCGCTGCACGGCGCGCAGCAGCTCGCCCAGGTGGAAGGGCGTGCGCTCCAGCTGCAGGTGGCCGGCCTCGATCTTCGACAGGTCGAGAATGTCCGAGATGATGCCGGCCAGGCTTTGTGCGCTGTCGGCGATCTGCTCCAGGTACTGCTGGCGGCGCTGCACGTCCAGCGCCGGGTCGCGCGCCAGCTGCGCCAGGTGCAGCATGCCGTTCAGCGGCGTGCGCAGCTCGTGGCTGGTGTTGGCCAGGAAGGCGCTCTTGGCACGGCTGGCGGCTTCGGCGGCGTCGCGTGCGGCGGCCAGCTGGGCTTCGAACTGGCGGCGTTCGGTCACGTCTTCGAAGATCCAGATCGTGCCGCCCTTGGCCGGGTGCGTGGGGTCGATGGCACGCGCCAGGATGCGCGCCAGGAAGCTGCTGCCGTCGCGCCGGCGCACCGGGCGCTCCAGCTCCACCGGCTCGCCGCGAGACAGCGGCGGGCCGGCGATGCGGCCGATCTCGTCGTAGGCCAGCGCATCGGGCCAGATCGTGCTGCCGGCCTTGCCGACCAGGCCGCCGGGCGGCCAGCCGAACATCTGCTCGAAGGCCGGGTTGGACAGCACGAACAGGCGTTCGCGTGTGACGGCAATGCCGATCGACGCGTTTTCCAGGATGGCCTCGCGCTCCAGCCGCGTGCGTTCGGTTTCGCTGACGTCGCGGGCATTGATCACCAGGTACTCGCGCCTGTCCATCACGAAACGTGCGCCGGAGACCAGCATCGCCACGACCTGCCCGTCCTTGGCAACGAAGCGGGTCGGCATGTCGGCGACGTTGCCGCGCTGCTGCACCTCGCTGACGAAATGCTGGCGGTCGGCCGCGTCCTGCCAGATGCCGAGTTCGACCGAGGTCTTGCCGACGACCTCAGCGGCCTTGTAGCCGGTCAGCTGCTCGAAGGTGCGGTTGACCATCGCATAGCGGCCGCTGCTCAGGTCGGTGAGCGTGATGACGTCGGGGCTGGTGGCCACCAGGTGCGACAGCAGGGCCTCCGAGCGGCGCACCGCTTCCTCGGCGCTGCGGCGTTCGGTGTCGTCGACGTAGATCGACAGCGTGGCCGGCCCGCCCGGCGCCTGCACACGCACGCCGGTGGCGCGCACCGAGAGGCGGCGCCCGCTGCGCACCTGCAGCCGGAAGTCCGACACCGGCAGCGCCGTGCCCGGCGGCTGTTCGTTGATCTCGTCGAGGCGGCGGCGTGCCCGCTCACGCGAGTCGCCGCTTTCGTAGGTGGACAGCAGGTCGCGGCCGCGCATGGCTTCCAGCGAGTCGAAGCCGAACATCTGCAGCGCCGAGGCGTTGGCGTCGATGACCCGGCCTTCGCGGTGCAGCACCAGCGGTGTCGGGATGCGCGCAAACAGCTCCTGGTAGCGTGTTTCGGTGGCAGCCAGGGCCTGGCGCGCGGCAATCTCGTCGCTGACGTTGCGCGCCACGCCCCAGTAGCCCTTGAAGACACCACGTTCGTTGAAGCGCGGTTCGCCGCTGATGACAAACACCTGGGTGCGGCCGTTGCGCGTGGAGGTCCAGTGCACCTCGCGGTCGCGGAAGGACTGGCGGCTGTCCAGGTCGGTCAGCAAGGCGTCCAGCGTCTCGCTGTCGCAGCCGAACTGCGGCAGCTCCCAGGCCATGCGGCCCAGGCCGTCGGCCGGCGACAGCGAGCGGCTGTCGTCGTGTTCGTCCTTGGCGGTGACGAGGCGGTAGTCCTGGTCGATCTCCCAGTAGGCATCGGCGGCGATGGCGAGCAGGCCGCGGAACCGCTGTTCGCGGTCGTCGGCATTGCCCAGGTAGCGTTTGACGACGTTGCCGATCAGCAGGCCGCCGGCCAGGCCCGCGGCCACCGTCAGCAGCAGCACCAGCAGGCGCAGCAGATCGCCCGGCGGC
>JBASTF010000049.1:0-2253 GCA_049274755.1 Rubrivivax sp.
CATTTGTCGGGGCTGCCGCTGAACGGCCAGCTCGTCGAACGGGGGGCCGTGCTGCTGGAAAGCACGACGACGGCGCCGCGCTACCGCCTGTTCGCCTTGCCCGGCACCACACCGCCCAAGCCCGGCCTGCTGCGCCGCGACGGCGAGGGTGCGGCCATCGCGCTCGAGGTCTGGGCCATGCCGATCGCCGCCGTCGGTTCCTTCCTGGCCCTGATTCCGCCGCCGCTGGGGCTGGGCAATGTCGAGCTGGCCGACGGCCGCTGGGTGCATGGCTTCGTCTGCGAGGCCGATGCCTTGCGCCAGGCCGAAGACGTCACGCAGCACGGCGGCTGGCGCGCCTACCTGGCGTCCCTCGTTTCACCGTCGTCACCCTGATCCACCGGAGATTGTTCGCATGGACCGTCGCAGCTTCATCGCCACCACCACCGCCGCGGCCGCGCTGCCCGGCGCTGCCCAGGCCCAGGCCAGGCCCAAGGACGTGCTGGTGGTTGCCAACGAGTTCGGCCCGAACTCGCTGGACATCCACACCGTCGGCGCCAACCGCCCGAGCTACGGCGTGTCGTGGCTGTGTTACGACCGGCTGATGAGCTACGGCAAGAAGACGCTGCCCGATGGCCGTGTGATGTACGACATCAACAAGCTCGAACCCGAACTGGCCGAGAGCTGGAAGGTCGCGCCCGACGGCGAATCGGTCACGTTCAAGCTGCGCAAGAACGCGAAGTTCCACGACGGCACGGCGGTGACGGCCAAGGACGTGAAGTGGAGCTTCGACCGCGCCGTCACGGTCGGCGGGTTTCCCACCTTCCAGATGGCCGCCGGTTCGCTGGAGAAGCCCGAGCAGTTCGAGGTGGTCGACGAGTTCACCTTCAAGGTCAAGTTCCTGCGCCGCGACAAGCTGACGATGAACGACCTGGCGGTTGTCGTGCCCTGCATCTTCAACAGCGAGCTGGTGAAGAAAAACGCCACGCCGCAAGACCCCTGGGGCCTGGCCTGGACACGCAACAACGTGGCCGGCGGCGGTGCCTTCAAGGTCGAGGCTTTCCGCCCCGGCCAGGAAATCGTCTATGTGCGCTTCGACGACTGGAAGAGCGGCCCGCTACCCAAGTTGCGCCGCATCATCCAGCGCGATGTGCCCAACGCCGGCAACCGGCGCGCGCTGCTGCTGAAGGGCGACATCGACATCACCTTCGACCTGCCGCCCAAGGACTTCTCCGAACTGGCCAAGGAAGGTGGCGCGGTGAAGGTCAGCAGCATGCCGATCGAGAACTCCATGCTCTACCTGGGCATGAACACGACCAAGCCGCCGTTCAACAACGCCAAGGTCAGGCAGGCCGTGGCTTTTGTGCTGCCCTACGACCGCATGTTCGACACCGCCTTGTACGGCCGCGGCATCAAGCTCTACGGCGCGGCGTCGCCGCAGGTGAAGACCACCGCCTGGCCGCAGGCCACCGGCTACAAGACCGACCTCCCCAAGGCCAAGGCCTTGATGGCCGAGGCCGGTGTGCCGAACGGCTTCGAGACGACGATCTCCTTCGACCTCGGCGGCGCCACGGTCGGCGAGCCGATGGCGGTGCTGATCCAGGAAGCGCTGGCGCAGATCGGCATCAAGGCGCAGATCAACAAGATCCCGGGCGCCACCTGGCGCAGTGCGCTGCTGAAGAAGGACATGCCGCTGCTGATCAACCGCTTCGGCGGCTGGCTGAACTTCCCCGAGTACTTCTTCTTCTGGTGTTACCACGGCCAGAACGCCGTGTTCAACACGATGAGCTACCAGAACGCCAAGCTCGACAAGATCATCGACAACGCGCGCTTCGCCGAGAGCAAGCCGCTGTACGACAGCTTCGTGAAGGACATGATCCAGCTCGCCTACGACGAGGTGCCGCGCATCCCGATGTTCCAGCCGACGATGGACGTGGCGATGCAGAAGGACGTGCAGGGCTACCAGTACTGGTTCCACCTGCAGCCCGACTACCGCCAGCTGTTCAAGGCATGAACGCCGCCGACATCGAGAAGCACGTCGAGGCCAGCGCGGCCTTGATCGGGCTGGACATCCCGGCCGAGTACCGCGCCGGCGTGCTGCGCTACTTCGGCATCGCCGCCGGCCTGGCGGCCCTGGTGATGCAGCACCCACTGGGCCCGGAAGACGAACCGGCGCCGGTGTTCGAGCCGGTGGCACCCCGCCGATGACGACGATGAAAACCGCCTGGGAAATCGCCGCCGAGGTGCAGGCAGGCCGCACCAGCGCCGTGGCGG
>JBASTF010000050.1:0-1872 GCA_049274755.1 Rubrivivax sp.
GCGCCACGGCCAGCAGCAGCGCGCGCCGCGGCGCCCAGGTCAGGAACAGCATCAGGTGGGCGCCGGCCAGCCAGTAGCCCATGGTCGCCAGGTCGTAGAACGGCGGGCTGCTGCTGCCCAGCAGCAGCTGCGTGACACTGCCGACGAAGTAGGCCAGCAGGGCCAGCGATGCCAGCCGCTGCACCTGCAGCAGCTGCCGCGGCCGCCGCCACAGCAGCAGGGCCAGCGCCAGGAACCAGGCGACCAGCAGCGGGTAGGCATAGCGGTCGCTGGCGCTGACCATGCGCAGCGCCGTTTCGCTGATCCAGACGGCAGTGACGCTGGCGGCCACCAGCACCAGGGCCAGCAGCACGGTGCGGCGGGTGGCCAGCGTGATCGGGGCCGAGGCGGGCAGGGCAGGCATCGCAGGCCCATTGTCGACGCCGGCGGCCTCCTAGAATCGCGGCTCACGGCAAACGAAAGGCGTCCCTGTGGAACGAGTGCACATCCGGCCCCACACCAAGGACCTCGGCGGCGGATTCCTCGTGCGCCGGCTGCTGCCGGCAGCGGCGCGCCAGGCGGTCGGCCCCTTCCTGTTTTTCGACCACTTCGGGCCCATCACGGCCACACCCGACGACAACCACGACGTGCGCTCGCACCCGCACATCGGCCTGGCGACGGTGACCTATCTGTTCGAAGGCGCCCAGGTGCACCGCGACTCCACCGGCGTCGTGCAGCGCATCGAACCCGGCGCGATCAACTGGATGACGGCCGGCCGCGGCATCGTGCATTCCGAGCGCACGCCGGAAGAGTTGCGCAGCGTCACGCGGCACAGCCACGGCCTGCAGCTGTGGGCGGCGCTGCCGGCCGAGGACGAGGAGATGGCGCCCGGCTTTGCACACACGCCGGCCGATGCGATTCCGGCGCTGGAGGTCGGCGGTGCGCGGCTGCGGGTGCTGATCGGCACGGCCTTCGGCGCCACGTCACCGGTGGTCACACGTTCGCCGACGCTGTACCTGGACATGGCCTTTTCGGCCGGTGACGCCTTCCCGCTGCCGCTGGCCGAGGAACGTGCGCTCTACAGCGTGGACAACGGCTTCGAGCTCGACGGCGTGGCTGTGCCGCCGCAGACCATGGTGGTGCTGCAGCCCGGCGAGGAACCGATGATCTCGGCCAGCGGCGACGCCCGTGTCGTGCTGATCGGCGGCGCGCCGCTGGGCCACCGGCACATGTATTGGAACTTCGTTTCCAGCCGCAAGGAACGGCTGCAGCAGGCGGCCGACGAATGGGCGGCGCAGCCGGGGCCGAACTTCCCGCCGGTGCCCGGCGAGACCGAGTTCATTCCGCTGCCGGCGAACCGCCCGCTTTGACCGCCCGCCGTGCCAGCATCAGCCAGTTGCCGGCCACCGCGGCGGCCACACCGAGCAGCGTGAACCAGCCCGGCCGGTAACCTTCGAAGCTGGTGGACACCACCAGGGCCAGCACCGGCGTCATCACACCCACGGTGGCGGCGCGGCCGGGGCCGACACGCTGCTGCAGCGTCAGGAAGGCGCCGAAGGCCAGCACCGAGCCGGCCAGCGCCAGGTAGGCCAGCGACAACCACCACGACAGCGCCGTCGGCAGCACCTGCGGCTGCTGCAGCAGGGCCAGCGCCGACAGCGCGGCGCCGTAGAGCATCGAATAACCCAGCGCCGGCCAGAACGGCAAGCGCTGCGCGCTGTTGCGGCTGGCGACCAGGCTGCCGACGGTGGACAGCAGCACCGCCGCCGCTGTGAAACCCAGGCCCAGTGCCGCGCCAGGGCGTTCACCCGTGCTGCCGATCTCGGGCCAGAAGATCAGCGCCACGCCGGCCAGACCGACGGCACCGCCGGCGACGAAACGCCGCGACAGCGG
>JBASTF010000051.1:0-4911 GCA_049274755.1 Rubrivivax sp.
GTCCAGCCGCAGTTGCTGCTGCTGGACGAGCCCTTTTCCAGCCTGGACGCCGACCTGCGCGAAACGCTGGCGCAGGAACTGCGCGCCATCCTGAAGGCCAGCGGCACGACGGCGCTGTTCGTCACCCACGACCAGCTCGAGGCCTTTGCGCTGGGCGACGTCATCGGCGTCATGCACCAGGGCCGGCTGGAGCAGTGGGACGACGCCTACACGCTGTACCACCGGCCGGCGACACGCTTCGTCGCCGGTTTCATCGGCCACGGCGTGTTCACGCGCGCGCAAATCGTCGAACAGTCCGGCGGCCCCTGCGTGCAGACGCCACTGGGCGCGCTGAACGACCTGGACGAGTGCCCGCTGCCGACGGCCTTCCCGAACGGCGAATGCGACGTGCTGCTGCGTGCCGACGACATCGTGCACGACGACGCCAGCCCGGTGAAAGCCTGCATCGAGCGCAAGGCGTTTCGTGGCAGCGAGTTTCTTTACACACTGAGACTCGCCAGCGGCGAACAAGTCCTGGCACACGTGCCTTCGCACCACGACCACCAGCTGGGCGAGTGGATCGGCATCCGCCCCCAGGTGGACCATGTCGTCACATTTGCCCGCGAGCGCAGCGCCGGCTAGAGCCAGAAGCGTGCGACCCCGCACGCTCGGGGGTGGCTGGATGCCCCTGCAGCACCCTCCGGTGTCGACCGCAGTCCTATACTGCGCCAACGTCCATTCGCCGGAGGCGTGACGAAGATGGGTGCCAAACTGAGAGTTGCCGGACTGTTGGCCGTGGGTGCCGTGGCTGGCGCGTTGACGACGCTGCAGCTGCAGGCCAACGCGCGCAACTCGCTGGCGCCGCTGCCGCTGGAAGAACTGCAGCAGCTGGCCGCCGTGTTCGGCATGGTCAAGAGCGACTACGTCGAAGCCGTCGACGAGAAGAAGCTGATCTCCGACGCCATCGGCGGCATGGTTGCCGGGCTGGACCCGCACAGCCAGTACTTCGACAAGAAGAGCTTCAAGGAATTCCGCGAAGGCACCGGCGGCAAGTTCGTCGGCATCGGCATCGAGATGGGCATGGAAGACGGCCTCGTGAAGGTGGTCTCGCCGATCGAAGGCTCGCCGGCCTTCCGCGCCGGCCTGAAGTCGGGTGACCTCATCACCCGCATCGACGAGTCCGCCGTCAAGGGCCTGACCGTCGACCAGGCGGTGAAGAAGATCCGCGGCGAGCCCAACACCAAGCTGACGCTGACGATCTTCCGCAAGGCCGAGAGCCGCAGCTTCCCGGTGACGCTGACACGCGAGGAGATCCGCGTGCAAAGCGTGCGCGCGAAGATGTTCGAGCCGGGTTACGCCTGGGTGCGTGTGACGCAGTTCCAGGAACGCACCGTCGACGACTTCGTGAAGAAGGTCGAAGACCTGTACAAGCAGGACCCGAACATCAAGGGCATGGTGCTGGACCTGCGCAACGACCCGGGCGGCCTGCTCGACGGCGCCGTGGCCATCAGCGCCGCCTTCCTGCAGAGCGACGCCGTGGTCGTCACGACCAACGGCCAGATCGCCGAAAGCCGTGCCACCTTCAAGGCCAGCCCCGAGTACTACGCCCGCCGCGGCGCCTCCAGCGACCCGCTGCGCCGCCTGCCGGCCGCGCTGAAGACGGTGCCGCTGGTGGTGCTGGTGAACGAGGGCTCGGCCAGTGCCAGCGAAATCGTCGCCGGCGCGCTGCAGGACCACAAACGCGCCACCGTGATGGGTGCGCAGACCTTCGGCAAGGGCAGCGTGCAGACGGTGCGCCCGCTGTCGGCCGAAACGGCGCTGAAGATCACGACGGCGCGTTACTACACGCCCAGCGGCCGCAGCATCCAGGCCAAGGGCATCGTGCCCGACATCTGGCTCGACGAAACCGCCGAAGGCAACGTCTTCGCGGCGCTGCGCATGCGTGAGGCCGATCTCGAGAAGCACCTCAGCGGTGCCGAAGAGAAGAAGGACGCGGCGCGCGAGAAGGCCCGCGAGGAAGCCCGTGCCAAGCTCGAGGAGCAGATGGCCAAGACCAAGGAAGCGCCGAAGCCGCTGCCCGAGTTCGGCAGCACCGAGGACTTCCCGCTGCTGCAGGCCGTGAACCAGCTGCGCGGCGCGCCAGTCATCGTCAGCAAGACGGCAGTCGAGCGCAAGGCCGAAGCCGAGGCGGCCAAGCAGTAGCAGTCGCGGGGCCTGCCGCCACCCACGCAAGCCCGCCCCTCGGCGGGCTTTGTTTTTGGTGCACAGTCCCGGCCCATGAACGACGACCAGCTGCTGCGCTACGCACGCCACCTGATGCTCGACGCGGTCGGCGTCGAAGGCCAGCGGCGGCTGCTGGCGTCCCATGCCCTGGTCATCGGCGCCGGCGGCCTGGGCTCGCCGGCTGCGCTGTACCTGGGCAGCGCCGGCGTCGGCCGCATCACCCTCATCGACCACGACAGCGTGGACCTGACGAACCTGCAGCGCCAGATCGCCCACGACCTGTCGCGTGTGGGCCTGCCGAAAGCCGAGTCGGCGCGGCACAGCATCGGCGCCATCAACCCCGACGTGCAGGTGCAGGCCCTGGTGCAGCGTGCCGACGCCGTGCTGCTCGACCGGCTGCTGCCGGACGTCGACGTGGTGCTGGACTGCAGCGACAACTTCCGCACCCGCCACCTCGTCAACGCCGCCTGCGTGCGGCACCGCCGGCCGCTGGTCAGCGGTGCCGCCATCGGCTTCGACGGCCAGGTCTCGGTCTACGACAGCCGCGACGGCCGTGCGCCCTGCTACGCCTGTCTGTTCCCGCCCGAGGCTGCCCACGAAGACGTGGCCTGCAGCACGATGGGCGTGTTGGCGCCGCTGGTCGGCATCATCGGCTGCGTGCAGGCCGCCGAAGCGCTGAAGCTGCTCAGCGGCGCCGGCACGCCACTGGCCGGCCGGCTGCTGATGCTGGACGCCCGCACGATGCACTGGGACGAGATCGCACTGACGCGGCAACCGGGCTGCACGGTGTGCGGGTAAGCTCGCACCCATGAGCGACACCTCGCAGAACAAGCCCGCCGACGCCAACAAGGCGCTGACCGCGCGCAACTTCCCCAGCGCCCAGGAAGAAGCCCAGACGGCCCATCCGCCCGGGCTCTACGCCGGCCCGGAAAGCGCCTACCGGCTGGCCTTCACCGACACCGCCTTCCTGCTGCGCGAAGAGCTGCGGCCGGTGCGCATGCAGCTCGAACTGCTGAAGCCCGAGCTGGTGCAGCAGGAACAAGGCATCGAGTCGACCATCGTCATCTTCGGCAGCGCCCGCATCCAGCCGCCGGAGCAGGCCGTGGAGGCCCTCGAAGCCGCGCAGGCCGCCGGCGAAGGGCCCGCGCTGCGCTGCGCCGAGATGGCGGTGGCGATGAGCCGCTACTACGACGAGGCGCGGCGTTTCGCCGCCATCGTCACGGCACGTTCGCGTGAACTCGAAACGCCGATCTACGTCGTCACCGGCGGCGGCCCCGGCATCATGGAAGCCGGCAACCGCGGCGCCCACGAAGCCGGCGGCAAGAGCATCGGCCTGAACATCGTGCTGCCGCACGAGCAGGCGCCCAACCCCTACATCACGCCGGAGCTGTGTTTCCAGTTCCACTACTTCGCGCTGCGCAAGATGCACTTCCTGATGCGCAGCATCGCGCTGGTGTGTTTCCCCGGCGGCTTCGGCACGCTCGACGAGCTGTTCGAGACGGTGACGCTGATCCAGACCGGCAAGAGCCGCGCCCGCCCCATCCTGCTGTTCGGGCGCGAGTACTGGGAGAAGCTGCTCGACTTCCAGCACCTGGTCGACACCGGCATGATCGGCGCCGGCGACCTGAAGCTGTTCCGTTATGTCGAAAGCGCCGAAGAGGCCTGGGAACAGCTGGCCAGCTTCTACGGCTTCGACCTGCCGCCGACCACCACGGGGGAGTTTGCCGATGACGTCTGAGGCCATGGCCCAACGCAGCGTCAGCCTGATCGGTGCGCCCACCGACATCGGTGCCGGCGCCCGCGGCGCCAGCATGGGGCCCGAGGCACTGCGTGTGGCCGGCATCCAGCCGACGCTGCAAGCCCATGGACTGGAGGTGCTGGACCGCGGCAACCTCGCCGGCCCGGCCAACCCCTGGCTGCCGCCGGTGGATGGCTACCGCCACCTGCACGAGGTGGTGGCCTGGAACCGCGCCGTGCACGAAGCCGTGTTCGGCGAACTGCAGGCCGGCCGCCTGCCCATCCTGCTCGGTGGCGACCACTGCCTGGGCATCGGCTCGATCAGCGCCGTCGCCCGCCACTGCCGCGCCGCCGGCAAGAAGCTGCGTGTGCTGTGGCTGGACGCGCATGCCGATTTCAACACCAGCGTGCTCACGCCCAGCGGCAACATCCACGGCATGCCGGTGGCCTGCTTGTGCGGGCACGGGCCGCAGGCGCTCATCGAGATCGGCGGCAGCGTGCCGGCGATCAGCGCCAAGGCCGTGCGCCAGATCGGCATCCGCAGCGTCGACCCCGGCGAAAAGCGTTTTGTGCACGAGGTCGGCCTCGAGGTCTTCGACATGCGCTACATCGACGAGATGGGCATGCGCCACACGATGGAGCTGGCGCTGGCGACGCTGGACGCCAACACCCACCTGCACGTCAGCTTCGACGTCGACTTCCTCGACCCCGAGATCGCGCCCGGTGTCGGCACCACGGTGCCTGGCGGCCCCACCTACCGCGAGGCCCAGCTGTGCATGGAGATGATCGCCGACACCGGCCGCCTGGCCAGCCTGGACGTGATGGAGCTGAACCCGGCGCTGGACATGCGCAACAAAACCGCCGAGCTGGCCGTCGACCTGATCGAAAGCCTGTTCGGCAAGAGCACGCTGATGCGCGCCCATGGCTGAAGCTGCCGTGAGCACAAGCCCGGTGTTCGACGTCGTCATCGTC
>JBASTF010000052.1:0-8577 GCA_049274755.1 Rubrivivax sp.
GGCGGCGCCTGCAACTGGGCTTGTGTGTCCAGCGCCGGCATCGCCGCGAACAGCGCACGTGCTGCGGCCGCCTTGGCGGCGGGCTCGGGGGTACACAAGGCCCTCAAGGCCTGCTGGCGCAGCTCCATCCTTAAAATTATCGGTTGTTGACAGACAGGAAAGAAAACCGTCGTGGCCATCTACCAGCTCGGGGACGCCGTGCCCCGCATCCACACCAGCGCCTGGGTCGCCGAGAACGCCGCCGTCATCGGCCGTGTCGAGCTGCAGGAAGGTGCCAGCGTCTGGTACGGCTGCACGCTGCGCGGCGACAACGACTGGATGGTCGTCGGCCGCAACAGCAACATCCAGGACGGCAGCGTGCTGCACACCGACGCCGGCGTGCCGCTGCGCATCGGCGAACATGTCACCGTCGGCCACCAGGTGATGCTGCATGGCTGCACGATCGGCGATTTCTCGCTGATCGGCATCCAGTCGGTGCTGCTGAACGGCTGCAAGATCGGCCGCCACTGCATCGTCGGCGCCGGCTCGGTGGTCACCGAGGGCAAGGAGTTCCCCGACGGTTCGCTGATCCTCGGCAGCCCGGCCAAGGTGGTGCGGCCGCTGACGCCCGAGCAGATCGAGCGCCTGCAACTGAGCGCCAAACACTATGTGGCGAATGCGCAGCGCCACCGCGAACAGCTGCAGCGGATCGGCTGAGCGCAGCGATGTCCGAACTGCACAAGTTTCTGTTCGAAGGCCTGCCGGTGCGCGGCATGCTGGTGCGGCTGACCGAGGGCTGGCAGGAACTGCTGCGCCGGCGCGACAGCCTGGGTCCCCATCCGGCGCCGGTGCGCCAGCTGCTCGGTGAGATGGCGGCGGCCGGGGTGCTGATGCAGGCCAACATCAGGTTCAACGGCGCCCTGGTGCTGCAGATCTTCGGCGACGGCCCGGTGAAGGTGGCCGTGGTGGAGGTGCAGCCCGAACTGAGCTTCCGCGCCACGGCCAAGGTGAGCGGCGAAGTGCCCGACGGCGCGTCGCTCGAAGCGCTGGTGAACGCCGGTGGCCAGGGCCGCTGCGCCATCACGCTGGACCCCAAGGACAAGCTGCCCGGCCAGCAGCCTTACCAGGGCGTGGTGCCGCTGCATGGCGACCAGCGTGAACCGCTGCAGCAGGTGTCGCAGGTGCTGGAGCACTACATGCTGCAAAGCGAGCAGCTCGACACACGCCTGGTGCTGGCGGCCAACGACGAGGTGGCGGCCGGCCTGCTGATCCAGCGCCTGCCGGTGGAAGGCGAGGGCAACCTCGCCGGCCGCAGGAACGAGGACGACATCGGACTGTCGGAAGCGTTCAACCGTATCGCGATGCTGGCGGTGACGCTCACCGCCGAGGAACTGCTGACCCTGCAGCCGCAGCAGGTGCTGCACCGGCTGTTCTGGGAAGAGACGCTGCGGGTCTTCGAACCCGAGCAGCCGCGGTTTGCCTGCACCTGTTCGCGCGAGCGTGTGCGCAACATGCTGCGTGGCCTGGGCCGCGAAGAAAGCGACGGCCTGATCGCCGAACGCGGCAGCGTCGAGGTGGGCTGCGAGTTCTGCGGCCTGCAGTACCGCTTCGATGCCGTCGACGTCGGCGAGCTGTTCACGCCGGGGCGCGACCAGCCGCCGTCAACCAGCGCGGTGCAGTGAGCGGGCCTCGCAGTCGGGGTCGTCGCACCACTCGCACGACCAGGGCCGCGCCGCCGGCTCGGCATTGCGTGCATCCAGGCGCGTGAACAGGCCGCGCCGCGGCGTGCTGCCTTGTTCACGCAGCAGGGGCGCGATGGCGTCGAGCGCACTCTCCAGCCGCGTTTCGCCGCTGCCGGCCACCAGCGACCAGCGCAGGCCGTGGGCCATCAGCAGCTCGCGGATCAGCGTGTCGATGGGGCCGCGCACATGCGGGCCGTCGCGCTGCAGGCCGTCGGCCACCCAGGGGATGTCCAGCGCCGTCAGCAGCGTTGTCGCGCAGCGGCTGCGCTGCCAGGCCATCGCATCGGCCGTCAGGCTGTCGTCGGCAAACAGCTTGCGGCTGTAGACCGCCGTCATCAGCGGTGTCGTGTCGGCCAGCACCACGGCATGGCGCGCGGCAGCGGCTTCGACGGCATCGCGCTGCAGCGTGGCAATGCCGGCCTGTTCGTCGGGGCGTGGTGTGCGGCCTTCGCGCTCGCACCACAGGCGCAGCTGCTCGGGCACCCAGGTGCTCGCCAGGCCCGTTTCGGCCTGCACCCGGCGCGCCAGCGCTTCGGCGAGCACGGTCTTGCCTGTGCTTTCGGCGCCGACGATGGCGATGACCAGGCCGGTGTCAGCGTTCATGCGCCAGCCGCCACCAGGCGCGCCAGCCGGCCAGCGCCAGCGCGGTGAAGATCGCATACAGCAGCACCGTCAGCCACAGGCCCTTGACGGCAAACAGCCCGACGCTGACGACGTTGACGGCCACCCACACCGGCCAGTTCTCGATGCGCTTGCGCGCCAGCAGCAGGGTGCCGGCGATGCTGCCCACGGTGGGCAGGGCGTCCAGCCAGGGCACGTCGCTGTTCGTGAAACCCTTCAACAGCCCGGCCAGCGCCGGCCAGGCGGCCAGCGTCGCGGCGGCGCAGGTCATGCGCTGCCGCGCCGACAACACACCGACCCGCAGCTTCGTGCCATCGTCGCCGGTGCCACGCAGCCATTGCCACCAGCCCCAGGCCGCCATCACGACGAAGAAGATCTGCAGCCCGGCTTCGCCATACAGCTTGCTGTCGGCGAACAGCAGGGCATACAGCAGCGAGCTGGCAATCGCCAGCGGCCAGCCGGTCGGGTTCACACGCAGGTTGCACAACACCATCCAGACCGACAGCACAAAGGCCAGCACCTCGAGCCAGGTGACCGGGCTGCCCCACAGCGTGAAGGCAGCGGCCAGCAGCGGCCGTGCCGCCTGGAGCAGCGCGTCGAGCATCACCGTGGTCTACGGCCGCGGCGTGACCTGGACGAGGATCTCGTCGGGCTTCAGCATGCCGAGTTCGCTGCGCGCCTTTTCCTCGACCATCTCCAGGCCTTCCTTCAGGTCGCTGACCTCGGCTGCCAGCCGCGTGTTGCGCTCGCGGGCATCGGCATTGGCGGCGAGCTGGCGTTCGAGGCCGCTGCGCAGCGCCATCACCTGGGGCAGGCTGCCGCGGCCCAGCCACAGGTCGGCCTGCACCGCGAGCAGCAGCGCGGCGAGAACGACCGTGACCCAGCGCAAGCGCGCCTACCTCAGGTTGTAGAAGGCCGTGCGGCCGGGGTAGCTGGCGACGTCGCCCAGGTCTTCTTCGATGCGCAGCAGCTGGTTGTACTTCGCGATGCGGTCGCTGCGGCTCATCGAACCAGTCTTGATCTGGCCGGCGTTGGTGCCCACCGCGATGTCGGCGATGGTGCTGTCTTCGGTTTCGCCCGAGCGGTGGCTGATGACGGCGGTGTAGCCGGCACGTTTGGCCATCTCGATGGCGGCGAAGGTTTCGCTCAGCGTGCCGATCTGGTTGATCTTGATGAGGATCGAGTTGGCGATGCCCTTGTCGATGCCTTCCTTCAGGATCTTGGTGTTCGTGACGAACAAGTCGTCGCCGACCAGCTGCACCTTCTTCGCCAGCTTGTCGGTGAGGATCTTCCAGCCGTCCCAGTCGCCTTCGTGCATGCCGTCTTCGATCGAGATGATCGGGTACTTGTCGCACCAGGTGGCCAGGATGTCGGTCCACT
This sequence comes from Rubrivivax sp., assembly GCA_049274755.1. Lineage (GTDB taxonomy): Bacteria > Pseudomonadota > Gammaproteobacteria > Burkholderiales > Burkholderiaceae_C > Rubrivivax. The sequence goes on from JBASTF010000052.1 coordinate 3,723, forward strand.
CGGCCGCGCTCAGCACCAGGCCTTCGCCGTCCAGGTGGTACTTGCCGTCCTTGTAGAACTCGCTGGCGGCGCAGTCCAGGCCGATGGCAATCTGCTCGCCGGCGGTGTAGCCGGCCTTGTCGATGGCCTCGAGGATCAGCTGGATCGCGGCCTCGTGGCTGGGCAGGCTGGGCGCAAAGCCGCCTTCGTCGCCGACCGAGGTGCTCATGCCCTTGGCGTCGATGATCTTCTTCAGCGCGTGGAACACCTCGGCGCCATAGCGCACGGCTTCGCGGAAGCTGGGAGCGCCCACCGGCAGGATCATGAACTCCTGCAGGTCCAGGCTGTTGTTGGCATGGGCGCCACCGTTGATGACGTTCATCATCGGCACCGGCAGGCTCATGCGGCCCATGCCGCCGAAGTAGCGGTACAGCGGCAGACCGCTTTCTTCGGCCGCCGCGCGCGCCACGGCCATGCTGACGGCCAGCATCGCGTTGGCGCCCAGGCGGCTCTTGTTCTCGGTGCCGTCCAGGTCGATCAGGGTCTTGTCGAGGAAGGCCTGCTCGGAGGCGTCCAGGCCCAGCACCGACTCGCTGATCTCGGTGTTGATGTGCTCGACGGCGCGCAGCACGCCCTTGCCCAGGTAGCGGCTCTTGTCGCCGTCACGCAGCTCGATGGCCTCGCGGCTGCCGGTGGAGGCGCCCGAAGGCACGGCGGCGCGGCCCATGGTGCCGCTTTCCAGCAGCACGTCGCACTCGACGGTGGGGTTGCCGCGGCTGTCGAGAATCTCTCGGCCGACGATGTCGACGATGGCGCTCATGCAGGTCCTCAGTGGTTTTTGTGATCGATCGCAGATGGTTCAGACCGGGGCGGCGACGCCCTCGACCAGCACCATGTTGAAGCAGGCCGTCGCACCCTGGCGCAAGGCACGCGCGGCGACGTAGGCCGGGCTGTCGTACATGGCCTTGGCGGTTTCGAAGTCAGGGTAGCGCAGCAGCGTCAGCCGCGGCGGTGTCCAGTCGCCTTCCAGCACCGCCATGCGGCCGCCGCGCACCAGGTAGTCGCCGCCGAAGGCCTTCACCACCTCGGGGGCCGCCGCCATGTAGGCCTTGAAGGCCTCGGGGTCGGTGATCTGCGATTCGACGATGAGATAGGCCTCGGCCATGGTGGCTTCCTCAGCAGCTGAAGTCGTTCTCCAGCAGCGGCTGGGTCTTCACGACACGGTCCAGCGCCACCAGTTGTTCCAGCAGCGCCTGCATGTGTTTCAGCGGCACGGCATTGGGGCCGTCGGACAAGGCCTTGGCCGGGTCCGGGTGTGTTTCCATGAACAGGCCGGCCACACCGACGGCGACCGCGGCGCGCGACAGCACCGGCACGAACTCGCGCTGGCCGCCACTGCTGGTGCCCTGGCCGCCCGGCAGCTGCACGCTGTGGGTGGCGTCGAACACCACCGGCGCGCCGGTCTCGCGCATGATGGCCAGGCTGCGCATGTCGGAGACGAGGTTGTTGTAGCCGAAGCTGGCACCGCGTTCGCAGGCCATGAAGCTGTCTTCCGGCAGGCCTTTTTCCCGGGCCGCCTCACGCGCCTTGGCGATGACGTTTTTCATGTCGCCCGGGGCCAGGAACTGGCCCTTCTTGATGTTCACCGGCTTGCCGCTCTGGGCGACGGCACGGATGAAATCGGTCTGGCGGCACAAGAAGGCCGGTGTCTGCAACACGTCGACGGCGGCGGCGACCTCGGCGATCTGGCTCTCGTCGTGCACGTCGGTCAGCAGCGGCACGCCCAGCGAGCGTTTGACCTTGGCCAGGATCTCCAGGCCTTTTCCCATGCCCGGCCCGCGGAAGCTGCTGCCGCTGCTGCGGTTGGCCTTGTCGTAGCTGCTCTTGAAGATGAACGGGATGCCCAACGCCGAGGTGATCTCCTTCAGCCGCCCGGCCACGTCCATCTGCAGCTGCTCGCTTTCGACGACGCAGGGGCCGGCGATCAGGAAAAACGGCTTGTCGATGCCGGCGTCGAACCCGCAGAGCTTCATGTCAGGCCACCGCCTTCACCGGCGCCAGGCGCCGGGCTTGATGATCGAGCGCTGCCTTCACGTAGCTGGAGAACAGCGGATGGCCGCCCCAGGGCGTGCTCTTGAATTCGGGGTGGAACTGCACACCCATGAACCACGGGTGCTGGTCCTGCGGCAGCTCGACGATCTCGGTCAGCTTCTCGCGCTGCGTCAGCGCGCTGATGACCAGGCCCGACTCCTGCAGCCGGTCGAGGTAGTGCACGTTGGCTTCGTAGCGGTGGCGGTGCCGTTCCGTCACCACCGGGCCGTAGATCTGGTGCGCCAGCGTGCCGGGCTTGACGTCGCTGCTCTGCGCGCCCAGCCGCATCGTGCCGCCGAGGTCGCTGCTGGCCGTGCGCTTCTGGATCGAGCCGTCACGGTCCTGCCATTCCTCGATCAGCGCGATCACCGGATGCGGCGTCGTCGGCTCGAACTCGGTGCTGTTGGCGTCGGCGAGGCCGGCGACGTTGCGCGCGTAATCGATCGTCGCGACCTGCATGCCCAGGCAGATTCCGAGGTAGGGGATGCGGTGTTCGCGTGCGTACTGCGCCGCGACGATCTTGCCTTCGATGCCGCGCTTGCCGAAGCCGCCGGGCACCAGGATCGCGTCGTACTGCGCCAGCTGGGCCGCGGTCTGCTCGGTCAGTGACTCGGCGTCGACGTACTCGATCTGCACCTTCGCGTGGTTGTGGATGCCGGCGTGGCGCAGCGCTTCGTTCAGCGACTTGTAGCTGTCCGACAGGTCGGTGTACTTGCCGGCCATCGCGATCTTCACCGTCTGCTGCGGGTGCTCGACCTCGTTGACCAGCGTGTCCCAGCGTTTCAGGTCGGCCGGCCGGGTCAGCAACTGCAGCTTCATGCAGATCTGCTCATCGAGGCCTTGCTCGTGCAGCACACGCGGCACCTTGTAGATCGTGTCGACGTCCCACATGCTGATCACGCCGTGCGGCTGCACGTTCGTGAACAGGCTGATCTTCTCGCGCTCGTCGTCGGGGATCGGGCGGTCGGCGCGGCACAGCAGCACGTCGGGCTGGATGCCGATCTCGCGCAGCTTCTGCACCGTGTGCTGCGTCGGCTTGGTCTTCAGCTCGCCGGCCGCGGCGATCCACGGCACGTAGGTCAGGTGCACAAACGCGCTGTTCGTCGGCCCCAGCTTCAGGCTCATCTGGCGCACGGCTTCGAGGAAGGGCAGCGACTCGATGTCGCCGACCGTGCCGCCGATCTCGACGATCGTCACCTGCGTGCCGTCGTCGGCGCCGGCACCGCGGCGGATGAACTCCTGGATTTCGTTCGTGACGTGCGGGATCACCTGCACCGTCTTGCCGAGGTAGTCGCCGCGGCGTTCGCGTTCGAGCACGCTCTTGTAGATCTGGCCGCTGGTGAAGTTGTTGCTCTTCTTCATCCGCGTCGTGATGAAGCGCTCGTAGTGGCCGAGGTCGAGGTCGGTCTCGGCGCCGTCGTCGGTGACAAACACCTCGCCGTGCTGGAACGGGCTCATCGTGCCCGGGTCCACGTTGAGGTACGGGTCCAGCTTGATGAGGGTGACTTTGAGGCCGCGCGATTCGAGGATCGCTGCGAGAGAGGCCGCCGCGATGCCCTTGCCGAGTGAGGACACCACACCGCCGGTGACGAAGACGAACTTGGTCATGTCGTGAGGCACACGCGTGCGTGTGCCCAGGTGGTAAACGGCGATTATATCGACGGGGTCCTTGCCCCATCGCCAGCCGGCAGCAAGGCCGGCCCCGGGAAAGCTCTTGTTGAAAGCGAACGATCGTTCGCAGCACAGTCCGCGCACCCTGCCCGGCGAGGCGGTGGAGGAGACATCGATGCAGACGGGATGGATGCGCCGTGCCCTCGCGGCGCTGGCTGCCGCCCTGGGCCTGCTGGCCGCGGCGCAGGCAACGAACTACACGCTGTGGATCAACGGCCGCAGCAACAACGCCCAGGTCGGCAACACGGCCGACTTCGGTTACTGGGGCCCGGCGACCACGGCTGCCGGCGTCAACAAGAAGGCCATCAACTGGGACGGCTACAACCGCATCAGCACGACCAACGGCGGCATCCGCGATGCGCTGGACTGCTACTGCACCGGCACGAACTGGTGTTATGTCGCCGTGCACTCGGCCGGCGACTTGCAGATCGGCTATGCACTGTCGCTGTACGGCAGCAGCACGCGCAACAAGAAAAACGGCGTGCCCGGCAGCAACGGCCAGTGCGGCGACAGCGGCGGCACGCAGACCGGCTGGAACATCAAGTGGGTGGACGTGGCGGCCGGCGCCGGCGGTGGTTCGGAACTGGCCGACCTGGGCGACTGGGCGATCAGCGAGCCGCTGGTCTCGGACCTGAAGACCAGCACGGCGCGTGCGCTGTACAACCACAACAGCACGGCGGGTGTCACGTTCTCGATGTACGCCGGCGCCCGCGGCACGCTGTACTCGGGCGTGCTGCCGGGCCAGGACGACGAGGTCGTGGCCTACCACAGCAGCGGCGGCGTCTCGGGCGCCAGCGGCGCCTCCTTCTGCAACCCCGGCGACTGGTTCTGCAACGACCTGACGCTGGGCAGCGCGGCCAACGAAGGCGGGCGCACGAAGTGGAGTTACCACACCGTGAGCTTTCGCGACAACAGCGAGAGCTACAACCACTACGCCAACGGCAACTGGGGCGGTGTGGTGTCCCTGGTGCGTGCCGACATGGCGGCGAATGCGAAATAGCCTGCCGTTAAACGCCCGCTGCTGCTGGCGCTGGGCCTGGCAGCCCTGGTCGGCTGGTGGCTGGCGACGCCGGCCGCAGTGCCACCGGCACCACCGCCGGTTGCTGCGTCATCC
>JBASTF010000053.1:0-8623 GCA_049274755.1 Rubrivivax sp.
AGGGGTAATCGTATCTTTCCAGCAAATTGACACGGTTGCCGCTGACCAGCCCATCGCGGGCCCGAGCCGGACACCGGGCAGGTAGGTATTCGCGCCGCGCTCGACGCAGGTAGATTGGCGGTTTCGACTGCCCGAAGGGTGTCACCGTGTCCTTCGCCAAGCGCTTCATTGGCGCGGAGAACCTGCCCACGAGGCTGTCGGAGTTCGACGTCCAGCAATCTTTCTGCATGAGCGCGGACGACATCGCCGCGGTCTCAGGGCGCTTTCGCCACGATCGCCGGGTCGCAGCAGCCATTCAGATGCTGTTCCTGCGGGCCAGCGGCCGCCCGATGGACCGGTTCGCGTCGGTGCCCAAGACCTTGTTGCGTGCCGTCTGTGAGGCGTTTCAAACCCCGGCCGTGAGCATCGCCAGCCTGCGGTCCCTCTACGCTCGCCGCCAGACGCTGTACGAACATCAAGCATGGGCTCGCACCTACCTCGGCCTGCTAGACCTGGATGCGGCTGGTGTCGACCAACTTCAAAAGGTTCTGGCAATCTCCGCGCTCGAGGCCGCGCATCCCGACGATCTCGCCGAAACCGCCCGCATGTGGCTGTACGAACGGCGCATCGTCATCCCTGGGCCGCGCCGCCTTGCAGACTTGGCGCGCGAGGCCTTCGACGCCACCGAGACGGCCATGGCAGCCACGATCGAGGCCGGCGTCGGCAAGGCAGCCCTCCTCAAGGCCATCGACTGGTGCTATGCAACGCAGTCCGGGGGCGTAGGCACCCGGCTTGAATGGCTCAAGACGCCACCCAAGCGGCACTCTCCGAGCACGATGGCTGAAACGCTGGAGAAGATCCGGGCGTTGAAGGAACTGGGCGTGCACGCCTGGCCCCTGGACGCCGTGGCCCTGAGCAAGCAGCAGGCCTACGCCGCCCACGTCCAGATGCGGCGTCCGTCGATGACCGCACGCATAGAGCGGCAGCGCCAGACCGTCGAGATCACCTGCTTCCTGCGCGTCACACTGCTGGAGCTGACCGACATGGCGCTGTTGCAGGCTTCGCGCCGCAGCCAAGACCTGTTCCGTCGCGCCGCCGAGCGTGTCGAGAAGGGACGCTCGCGCAGCGGCGGCGCGACGCTGCAGCAGGCCCTCAAAGCCAAGTCGGTGCTCCACGACGAGTCCAAGCCCTGGCGCGATCGCGTGCTCGAAGCCCGCGCCTTGCTCCACGACATCGGCGAAGCTGGCACCAGCACTTTCGCGTCCCAGGTCCGTAGGGCGCTGGTCGAGGACAACCGGCGCGTTCATGCCCACCTGGCGGGCCTTCGCGACATCGAGTTTGCCGGCGCGTCGGGCGACCCCGGCCACGACCAATGGCAGGCCTGGCAGCGTCTGCAAGCTCTCGGCACCAAGGAGATCCCGCAGGACTTCGAGCTGCCGCCGGTGGGCGCCGCATGGAACACGATCGTCAGCGACCTGGATCCTCAGTCTCGGTACCGGGCATTCGAGGCCAGCACGATGATGGCGCTGCGCAAGAGCCTGCGGCGCGGCAGCGCGTGGGTGAACCACTCGATCCGTTTCCGCGCCCGCGAGTCGATGCTGCTGGCAGGTGCCGACTGGAGCCGCACGAAGGAACTGCACCACCAGATTCTCGGCCTGCCCGACCAGGCCATGGCGTTTTTGGAGCCAATCCTGGCGGGCGTGTCGGTCGGCATGACGGCCTTGGCTGAGGCCGCCGGTCGTGGTCAGATCGAGATCGGCGCAGACAAGCTCCTGCATTTGCCGCCAATCCGACCGATGGACGAGGAAGTGGAGCCACGCAAGACCCGGGAGGCTGTCTTCAAGCACATCGGCTCCGTCCAGTTGCCAGACCTGCTGCTGGAAGTCGACGCCGCCACCCACTTCAGCGAGGCGCTGCTGGCCCGCCGTCCGTCGTCGAGCAACGAGCTGCTGGCCATCTACGGCGCGCTCCTGGCCCATGGCACTGATCTCGACGCCAAGGGCGTGGGCTCGATGATCCCCGGCATCGACGCGGCGCACATCTCCACGGCGATGCGGGCCGTCGAGCTGAGCGGCAGGCTGCGCCGGGCCAACGAACGGGTGTCGGAGTACCAGAACGCGCTGCCGATCGCGGCGCTTTGGGGCGACGGCACCAAGGGCTCTGCCGACATGATGGCCATGGACGCCAGCCGCCACCTGTGGACAGCCCGGGTGGACCCGCGCCGGCGCACCTATGCCGCGGGGCTGTACACCCACGTTCGCGACCGCTGGGGCTTGTTCTACGACCAACCCGTCGTGCTCAATGAGCGGCAGGCAGGAGTGGCCGTCGAAGGCGTCGAGCAGCACAACCGTGCCGAAGACCGGATCCGGATCTCTCTACTGGCCGTTGATACCCACGGCGTCACGAACGTGGCGATGGCCATCGCCAAGCTCTTGGGTTTTGACCTGTGCCCGCGGCTGCGCGATCTGCGTGAGCGAAAGCTCTTCGTGCCCAGGGGCTGGCCGGTGCCGGAGAGCCTGGAGGTCGTCACCGTGCGCCGGGTGTCGGTGAAGGCGATCGAGCGCGGCTGGGACGACCTGGTGCGCCTGGCGGCGTCGATTCGGGCGGGCAAGGTGTCCGCGGCGCATGCCATCCACCGGCTGGGGTCAGCAGCGGTTGGCGACCCGCTGCACCGCGCTGCAGAACACCTTGGGCGCCTGCTGCGAACGCTGTTTCTGTGCGACTACCTGGCCATCCCGGACTATCGGCGCGAGATACACACCCTGCTCAACCGGGGCGAGTCGGTGCATCAGCTGCAGCGTGCCATTCATGGCGGCCAGGTGGCCCCTGAGCGTGGCCGCCGGCGGCAAGAGATGGCGGCAATTTCGGGAGCTCACGCACTGTTGACCAACATCGTGTTGGCGTGGAACACGAATCGCATGGACACAGTGGTGACGAAGCTCAACCGGGATGGCGTCGGCATCGAGGAGGACTGGCTGCGGCGAATTGGCCCGGCGCACTTCTCGCACATCAACTTCCGGGGGACGTTCCGGTTCAACGTCGAGCGGTACGCGGACGTGCTCGTTGAACGCGCTGTCGGTCGGGGCGCGACAAAGCCAGGCCAATGAAGTCCACGGCCACTTGCTTGAGGTCGGCTGTCGGCAATGAAACGGTCAGCTGACCTTCAGTTTGGTCTGCTCACCGGCGGCCAACGACCCGGAGCCGACATCAGCATCCTCGGATTCGTCGCCCGGAAGCCGCCGGTCAGACCCGTGCGACACACCCGAAGGTGATCCCGCGGCGAAGGTCACGAATCGGTTGTCGACCCTCCGGGCGATGGTCGTGCGGAGCACGGCTTGAGACCGTTTGGGCTCACCTCACCGCGAGCCCATCGTGCAAGCCATCGGCCGGCAGCCCCAGCGGGCGCCCGATGGCGCCCCGATCCACTAATAACGCCATCGTCCGGGCAGACCACCCTGTACCGCCTGGTACAGCATAAGAAGATGGTCATCCGCGACCTTCGCAGCCCTTGGCCCGCGCAACCGGTTCAAAGATTTGACCCCGAGTTCCAGGCGTTTTCTTGGTTTCTGCGGTGCGTCAGCCCCGGACAATCCATCACCGACGTGTGAATTTGGGCAGCCCGGCCTGATGCGGCGTTGGGTCGAGAGAGCGATTGATGACCGTGCCGGCACCTTCGAGCCGACGTAACCTGATACGTTTGATCCCGGTGGTCCTCGCACTGCTCGGCAGTTGTCTGGCCGCTGCAGCGGGCCTGTGGCTGCAGCGCCAGAACGACGCGCAGGCCCGTGCCGACTTCGAGCGCAGCGCCTCCCGCGTGGCCCAGATTGTCGAGACGCGGATGCGGCAGCCGATCTACGGGCTGCGCGGCGCGGGCGGGGTCTATGCGGCGAGCAGCAAGGTGCACCGGCGCGAGTTCCGCGCCTACGTGGAGTCACGCGATCTGCCGCAAGAGTTCCCCGGCGTCCGCGGCTTCGGGTTCATCCAGCGCGTGGCGCGAAGCGACTTGACAGCATTCGTTACTGCCGAGCAGGCCGACGACGCGCCGCAGTTTGCAGTGCGTGAACTGTCGGCGCTGGGCGAGGACGATCTCTACGTCATCAAATACATCGAGCCCTATGCCGCCAACGCGGCAGCGATGGGCCTGGACATCGGCTCCGAACCCATCCGGCGCGCCGCCGCCGAGCTTGCGGTGGCCACCGGCCTGCCCACGCTCACCGCCGCCGTCACGCTGGTGCAGGACACCCGGCGCAGTGCCGGATTCCTGCTCTTCGTGCCGGTATTCCGGCACGGCGCAGACCCCACTACCCCGGCACAGCGCAAGCAGGCCCTCGTCGGGCTGCTGTATGCACCAATGGTGGTGGGTGAAATGCTTGCCGCGGTGCCCGACGTCGCGGCGGGGCTGGCCAACTTCCAACTCATCGACGTGGCGGCCGGCAACACCGTCTTCGACAGCGGCGCTGACCCGAATAACGCCGCCCAGGGTGCCGGCGTGGCGCCCGTGGTGGGCCAATTCCTGGACGAGCGCAGGCTGTCGCTTCCCGGCCGCGACATGCGGCTGCGTGTACGCAGCACGCCGCAGTTCGATGCCGCGCACAAGAACGCCGCGCCCTGGCTGGTGTTAGTTGGCGGCGTCTTGGCCAGCGCGGTGCTGGGCGCGGCGCTCTGGCTGCTGCTGCGACAACAGGCCTCGCTGCGCAGCCGTGCCGAAGCGCTGGCCGAAAGCCTGACCAGCGACCTGGAACGCCTGGCGCAGGTGGTCCGGCACACCGACAACGCCGTGTTCACGAGCGACAGCGCGCAGCGCATCGACTGGGTCAACGAGGGCTTCCTCCGGCTCACCGGCCACAGTGCGGCGCAGGTCCTGGGGCAGACCGTGGAGGCGGTGCTCGGCGCCGGTGCTGCCGACTCGCCCGCGCGCGTGGTGCTGGCCATGGCCACCGCCAGCGAGCAGGGTTGCCGCGTCGAACTGCCACTGTGGACGCGGGACGGCCAGGAGGTCTGGCTCGATCTCGACGCGCAGCCGTTGCGCGGCGCCAGCGGCAAGCTTACGGGCTTCATGCACATCGGCAGCGACATGACTGCGCAGCGCCTGGCCAAAGTGCGGCTGGAAAGCGCCCTGCGCGACAACGACGCGCTTCTGCGCGTCATCCACATGCACGCCATCGTCTCGGTGACCGACCGCGCGGGGCGCATCATCGAAGCGAACGACGCCTTCTGCCAGATCAGCGGCTACAGCCGCGAAGAGCTCTTGCAGCAGACCCACCGCATCGTCAATTCCGGCGTGCAGCCAGCCGGCTTCTGGGCGGACATGTGGCGCACCATCGCAGCCGGCACGCCCTGGCGCGGCGAGGTCTGCAACCGCAGGAAGGACGGCGGCCTCTACTGGGTGAACACGATCATCGCGCCCTTCGTCGATGCCGAGGGCCAGGTCGAAAAGTACATCTCCATCCGCACCGACATCACCGCCAGCAAGACCGCCACCCGCGAACTGTCGCGCCAGCGCCAGCGCCTGAACAACATCCTCGAAGGCACCAACGTCGGCACCTGGGAGTGGAACGTCGAGACCGGCGAGACCGTGTTCGACGAACGCTGGGCGCAGATCGTCGGCTACACCCTTGCCGAGCTGTCGCCGACCAGCATCGACACCTGGGCGCGATTCACGCATCCGGATGACCTGCGAGCATCGTCGATCGCGCTGGAGCGCCATTTCGATGGCGTATCGCCGACCTACGAGTGTGAAGCACGCATGCGCCACCGCGATGGCCACTGGGTCTGGGTGCTCGACCGCGGCAAGCTCTTCAGCCGCAGCGACGACGGCCGGCCGCGCTGGATGGCCGGCACGCACATGGATATCACCGAGCGCAAGGCCGCAGAAGCTGCGCTGCGCGCCAGCCAGGCGCTGCTGGACAAGACCGGGCGTATCGCGGGCGTCGGCGGCTGGGCCTTCGAGCTGGAGCCGCAGGCCATCCGCTGGAGTGACCAGACATGCCGCATCCACGACTGTGAACCCGGCCACCAGCCGGGCATGGAGGAAGCCATCGGCTACTACGCGCCCGAGGCTCGCGCGGTGGTCACGAAGGCGGTGCAGCAGTGCATAGACAGCGGTGTGAGCTTCGACATCGAACTGCCGATGGTGACGGCGCGGGGCCGCGCCATCTGGGTGCGCACTGTCGGCGAAGTGGAAATGGCCGACGGCCGGGCGGTGCGGCTGGTGGGCACCTTCCAGGACATCACCAGGCGCCGTCAGCTGGAAGCCGAGGTGCAGCGCAACAGCGAATTGCTGGCCAGCGTGATCGAGAACCTGCCTTGCGGCCTGAGCGTTTTCGATGCCGACTTGCAGCTGGTGGTGGCCAACACGGAGTTCCGGCGCCTGCTCGACCTTCCCGCGACGCTGTTCGCTGGCACGGCGACGCGCTTCCAGGACGTGGTGCGGTTCAACGCCGAGCGCGGTGAACACGGGAGCGGCGATACCGAAGCGACCGTGCAGGCGATTGTCGATCGTGCACTCAGCCTGCGGGTCCAGCCGCATCAGTTCGAGCGCATCCGCCCCGACGGCACGCCGTTAGAGGTTCGCGGCGGCCCGATGCCGGGCGGAGGCTTCGTCAGCACCTACACCGACATCAGCGCACGCAAGCGCGCCGAGGCCGAGGTGCAGCGCGTCAGTGCGCTGCTGCGCGGCTCCATCGACGCGTTGGACGATGCCTACGCGTTGTTCGACACAGACGACCGCATGGTCCTGTGCAACCAGCGCTACCGCGACCTGTACCCGCTGATCGGCGAGCTGATGCAGCCGGGCGTGCGCTTCGAAGACATCGTTCGCGCCGGCGCCGAACGCGGCCAGTACGCCGACGCCATCGGCCGCGTCGAGGCCTTCATCGCCGAGCGCCTGGCCGCCCACCGCCAGCCGTCGTCGAAAGTGACGCGGCGCCTGGGCGACGGCCGCATCCTGCGCATTGGCGAGCGACGCATGGCTAACGGCCACATCGTGGGCTTCCATGTCGACATCACGGAGCTCGTGCGCGCCACAGAGGCGGCCCAGGAGGCTTCGCGCTCCAAGAGCCAGTTCCTGGCCAACATGAGTCACGAGATCCGCACGCCGATGAACGCCATCCTGGGCATGCTGGCGCTGCTGAAGAAGACGGAGTTGAGCGCGCGTCAGGCCGACTACACCAGCAAGACCGAGGGCGCGGCGCGTTCGCTGCTCGGGCTACTGAACGACATCCTCGACTTCAGCAAGGTCGAGGCCGGCAAGATGACGCTGGACCCGCACCCCTTCCGCCCCGACCAGCTGCTGCGCGACCTGGCGGTGATTCTTTCGGCCAACACCGCCGGCAAGCAGATCGAGGTGCTGTTCGATGTCGACCCCTTGCTGCCGGCGCGGCTCGTGGGCGATGCCATGCGCCTGCAGCAGGTGCTCATCAACCTGGGCGGCAATGCCGTCAAGTTCACCGCCCAGGGCGAGGTGGTGATCTCGGTGGCGGTGGTGGCGCGATCGGCCGGCACAGTGACGCTGGAAGTGGCGGTGCGCGATTCCGGCATCGGCATTGCGCCCGAACACCAGCAGCGCATTTTCAGCGGCTTCACGCAGGCCGAGGCCTCGACCACGCGCCGCTTCGGCGGCACCGGCCTGGGCCTGGCCATCTGCCAGCGCCTGGTGGCCCTGATGGGCGGCGAGCTCTTGCTCGACAGCGCAGTGGGCCGCGGCAGCCGCTTCCACTTCCGCATCGAATTGGGTCTGGCCGACACGCAGGACGGCGCCGATCTCGCGCCGCCGCGTCCGCGCCAGCCGGTGGCGCTGCATGTGCTGATGGTGGACGACAACCCGCTGGCCCGTGAACTGATGGGGCGCATGGCAACGTCACTGGGCTGGCAGGTGACGCTGGCCGACAGCGGCGAGGCTGCGTTGGCGGCGCTGCAGCGCGAGGGCGCGGCCTTCGATGCCGCCTTCATCGACTGGCAGATGCCGGGCCTGGACGGCTGGCAGACCTGCGAGCAGATCCGCGTTCTGTCCCACGCCAGGGCGACGCCGCTGCTCATCATGGCCACCGCCCATGGCCGCGACAAGCTGGCGCAGCGCAGCCAAGAAGAGCAGGCGCTGGTGAACGGCTTCCTGGTCAAGCCGGTGACGGCCTCGATGCTTTACGACGCCGTGGTCGATGCCAGGTCCGACCCCGACGCGCGTGCGGCGTCCGGCTCGAACTCAGCGCCGACAGTGCGGCGCCTGGCCGGGCTGCGACTGCTGGTGGCGGAAGACAACGCCAACAACCAGCAGGTGGCGCGCGAACTGCTGGAAGACGAAGGCGCTGAGGTGCAGATCGCCGAAAACGGCCTGCTCGCGGTGGAGGCGGTGGCTGCGGCCGAGCCGCCTTTCGACGTGGTGCTGATGGACCTTCAGATGCCGGTGATGGACGGCTACACCGCCACCACGCGCATCCGCCGCGACCTGCAGATGCCAAATCAGCCCATCGTGGCCATGACCGCCAACGCCATGGCCGCCGACCGCGAGGCCTGCTTGGCCGCGGGCATGAACGAACACGTCGGCAAACCCTTCGACCTGGACCACCTGGTGGCCGTGCTTCTGCGCCTGAGCGGCCGTGCGGCAGCGCCCGCCGGCGCACGGCCCGGCATCGATACGGCACAAGCG
>JBASTF010000054.1:0-2072 GCA_049274755.1 Rubrivivax sp.
GGGCAGTAGACGATGGCGTGGGGGTGGGCGCCGCACATCGAGGCCGGCACCACCGAGATGCCGGCGCCGGCAGCCACCAGGTTCAGGTTGGTCATCATGCGGTCGACCTCGGCGACGACACGGGGCCGGAAGCCTGCGGCCTCGCACAAGGCCAGCAGGTTGGCATACAGCCCCGGCGCGCCAGGCCGGCGCACGAGGATGAAACCCTCGTCGCGCAGTTCTTCCAGCGCCAGCGGTCGCGGGCCGCTGGCGCGCAGCAGCCGGTGGTCCAGCGGCAGCGCCAGCATCGCCGGTTCGTTCAGCAGCGTCTGCATCACCACACCCGCCGGTTGCGACACCGGCACCCGCAGCAGCCCGCAGTGCAGGCGCCCGGCGGCGACACCGTCGAGGATCTCGGCCGCGTTGTGCTCCGAGAGCCGCAGCTCGATGCCGGCGTGGCGGCTGCGGCACTCGCGCAGCACCGCGGGCGTGAAGGCATGGGCAGCGGCCGAGCTGGTGAAGGCCACGGCCAGCAGCCCTTCCTGGCCACGCGCCACCCGCGCCATGCGGTCTTGCAGCGCCGCCATGCCGTCGACCTGGCGCTGGGCCTCGGTGCGGAACAGGCGCCCGGCATCGGTCAGCGTCACACCCTTGGGGTGGCGCTGCAGCAGGCGCAGCCCGAGTGTGGCCTCCAGCGCCTTGATCTGCTGGCTCAGCGGCGGCTGCTGGATGCCCAGCGCCGCCGCCGCGCGTGTCATGTGGCCGGCCTCGGCGACGGCAAGAAAGTAGCGCAGATGGCGCAACTCGATATTCATGGCGTATGGAGAATGCGAGATCAGTATATTTGACCTTCTGTCTCCAGGGCTCTAGTCTGCGCGCCATCACAACGACAGGAGACAAGCCATGCGCCTGCGCATCGCGGCCGCCGCATTGGCGGCCACCCTCGGCGCCGGAACGGCCGCAGCCGAAACGGTGAAGGTGCTGTTCGTCGGCAACAGCTACAGCTTCGGGCGCGCCGACCCGGTGATGAGCTACAACGCCGCCAACGTGCACGACCTGACGCTGGCGATGTGGCAGGCCAACCCGGCCGGCAGCAACGCCTTCGAACCCCACCCCTGGGGCGGTGTGGCCGGCATCTTCAAACAGTTCACCGTGCAGGCCGGGCTGGACTACGACGTGTCGCTGTCGGCGCGCAACGCGGCATCGCTGCGTGGCCACTTCCTCAACACCAACAGCGCCGGCTGGGACCTGCGCAGCAACATCGGCGCGCAGAGCTGGAGCAAGGTCGTGCTGCAGGAGCAGAGCGACGAGCCGCTGCCGAAACAGAACGGGCTGGCCTCCAACCCCGACTGGTTCGGCAACTACACCGACAAGATCGAGGACTATGTGCACCAGGGGACGGCGCACAGCTACCGCGAGCGCGACTTCTTCGCCGGCGCCACCACGGCCGAGCAGACCGCGGCCTGCCAGGCCGCCACCGGCAGCTCGTCGAACAGCTGCAACACGGTGCGCAACATCCCGGCGAACCTGAACGCCAGCAGCGCCACCCAGCTCTACCTGTACCAGACCTGGGCGCGGCCGAACCTGATCAACGCACCGTTCACCACGGTCACCGACCCGGTGACCGGCGCCGTCAGCTTCACGACCACACCGGCCACCAGCTACTACGGTTCGCTGGAAGCGATGACGGCCGACCTGCGCCAGGCCTACATCGACGCTGCGGCACTGGCAGGCGCCGATGGCACGGGCGGCGTGACCGGCATCGCGCCGGTGGGCGAGTCCTTCCTGCGTGCGGTGACCAGCGGCGTTGCCACACGCGACATGTACGCGCCCGGCGCCTTCGGCGACGGCCTCATCGACCTGTGGTTCGACGATGGCACGCATGCCAGCAAATACGGCTCCTACCTCAGCGCGCTGACGCTGTTCGGCACGCTGACCGGGCTCGACCCGGCGATGCTGGGCGCCAACGAGATCGCCGCGGCCGACCTGGGCATCAGCGTCGCCGACGCGCTGGCGCTGCAGCGTGTGGCCAGCGACCAGCTGGGCTTCGCGGCACCGGTGCCCGAGCCCGGCACCTGGGCGATGCTGCTGGC
>JBASTF010000055.1:0-2412 GCA_049274755.1 Rubrivivax sp.
GCCGCCGCCGGCACCACCGCCGCCTCCCCCCGGCCCCCGCAGCCGCGAACAGACGCTGGTGATGATTGCCGACGACTCCAAGGTCGTGCGTGTGAAAACGAGCCGGCTGCTGGCCAAGATGGGCTACCGCGTGGTGCTGGCCGAAGACGGCCAGGACGCGCTGAACCAGTTCGGTGCCGAACTGCCGCACCTGCTGATCACCGACGTCGAGATGCCGGGCATGGACGGTTTTGCGCTGACGCGCCACGTGCGTGGCGACGCCCGCACCGCCACGCTGCCCATCATCATGATCACCTCGGCCGACGACCGCCTGCGCGAAGCGGCGGCCGAAGCCGGCGTCACGGTGCTGATGGGCAAGCCCTATGCCGACGACGACCTGCTGGCGCAGATCGAGCGCCATGCCGGCGTGAGCCCGGCCTGACAAGCAAAAAGCCCCGCCGAAGCGGGGCCTTGTGCTTGTCGCCGCGCTGCGGCGTCTTCAGCTCTGCGCCGGGGCAGCAGCCACTTGCGCCAGCAGCCCGGCGGGCGGCTGCGAGGTGGCCAGCTGGTCGACGCTGACCAGCATCGTCAGCGTGAACAGCGCCGAGAGAACGAAGGCGGCGAAGCGGTGTTGGGTGGTTTGCATGGTGGGCTCCTGAAGGCTTGCAGCGTTGCGATGGCGTGCACTGTAGGCAAGCCCGCGTCCTGCTGCGAGCGCCTTGCGACGAACTGCGGCCGCAGGCGACGAACGCTCAGCCAGCCGTCATCAGCCGCTGCAGCGTGGGCAGCGAATCGGCCTCGTGCAGCGGCTTGTCGTGGCGGATGCGCAGCATGCGCGGGAAACGCAGCGCAATGCCGCTCTTGTGCCGCTGGCTGGCCTGGATGCCTTCGAAGCCCAGTTCGAACACCAGCGTCGGTCTGACGCTGCGCACCGGGCCGAACTTCTCCAGCGTCGTCGCGCGGATCACCCGGTCCACCGCCGCGAACTCCGCGTCGCTGAGGCCCGAATAGGCCTTGGCGAACGGTACCAGCTGCAGCGCACCGGGCTGGGCCGGCTCACGCCGCACGATGGCATCGACCACGGCCTGGGCTTCGGCGGCATTGGCCGGCGGCCGGCTCCAGACGGCGAAGGTGTAGTCGGTGTAGACGCTGGCGCGGCGGCCGTGACCGGCCTGGGCGTAGATCAGCACACCGTCGGCGCTGAGCGGGTCGATCTTCCACTTCCACCACGTGCCGTCGCTCTTCGTGCGGCCGCTGCCGTAGCGGGCCGCGGCCTGCTTCAGCATGAAGCCTTCGACACCGCGTTCACGCGCCGTCTGGCGCAGCGTGGCATAGGCCGCCCAGTCGACCGCCAACACCAGCGGCGACAGGCGCAGTGGCCGGCCGGCAAGCAGGGCTTCCAGCCGCTGCCGGCGTTCCTGCTGCGGCAGGCCACGCAGGTCCACGCCGCCGGCTTCCAGCAGGTCGTAGGCGCAGAAGGCCACCGGCACATCGGCCAGCAGCTTTTTCGTCAGCGTCTTGCGTGCGATGCGCTGCTGCAGCAGCTGGAAGGCAGCGGGCTTGTCGGCATCGGCGGGCCAGACCAGCACTTCACCGTCGAGCACGGTGCCGTCGGGCAGTGGCTGCGCGGCAGCGACGATCTCCGGGAAACGCTCGCTGACCAGTTCCTCGCCACGCGACCAGATCCACACCTGGCCCGCCCGTTTGACGACCTGGGCGCGGATGCCGTCGTACTTCCACTCCACCAGCCAGTCGGCCACCGCGCCCAGCGTCTCGGGCGCAGCCTGCAGCGCATGGGCCAGGAAAAATGGATAGGGCTGGCCGCTGTGCTGCGTGGCGCCCGTTTCGCCCGGCGCCACCAGGGCTTCGTAGCGGGCCGCACCCGGTGTGGCGCGGCTGTCGGTGTAGCCCATCAGCCGCTGCGCCACCAGCTTGGGGTCCAGCCCGGCGGCTTCGGCCAGCGCACGCTGCACCAGCAGCTTGCTGACGCCGACGCGGAAACCGCCGCCGATCAGCTTCACCAGCAGGTAGACGCCGCTGCTGTCGAGCGCATCCCAGGCAGCGCCAATGCGCTGTGCCTGGTCCTCGGGCGACAGGCCCCGCAGCGGCAGCAGTTCTTCTTCGACCCAGTGCGCCAGCCCGGCGTCACCCGCTGTGCCGGCAGCCGGCAGCACATGGGCGATGGTTTCGGCCAGGTCGCCGACGGCCTGGTAGCAGGCTTCGAACAGCCAGTCAGCTATGCCGGCACGTTGGCAGGCCAGCGTGCGCAACAGCGAGGTCGGCACCACCTGGCGCGGCTTGCCACCGGCCAGGAAATACACGGCCCAGGCGGCATCGGCCGGCGGCGCGGCACGGAAGTAGGCCACCAGGGCCGCGACCTTGTCGCCGGTGGCCGTGCTGGCGTCCAGCGCCTGGTACAGCGCCGCGAAGCGC
>JBASTF010000056.1:0-2557 GCA_049274755.1 Rubrivivax sp.
CCCGGGCGCTGGGTCTGCGCTACCCCATCGTGCAGGGGCCGATGACGCGTGTGTCGGACAGCGCCGAGTTTGCGCAGGCCGTGGCCGCCGGTGGCGCGCTGCCGATGATCGCGTTTGCGATGCTGAAGGGCCAGCCGCTGCAAAGCCTGCTGGAGCGCACCGCCGAACTGCTGGGCAACAAGCCCTGGGGCATCGGCCTGCTGGGTTTTGCGCCTCAGGAACTGCTGGACGAACAACTGGCCATCGCGACCAGGTTCAAGCCCGGCCACGCCATCATCGCCGGGGGCCGCCCCGACCAGGCCGTGCATCTGGAACGTGCCGGCGTGCCGACCTTCCTGCATGTGCCGGCGGCCAGCCTCATCAGCACCTTCCTGCAGGAAGGTGCACGCCGCTTCATCTTCGAAGGCCGTGAATGCGGCGGCCACATCGGGCCCTTGAGCAGCTTCGTGTTGTGGAGCTCGATGGTCGACCGCCTGCTGGCCGAACTCGGCCCCGGCAAGGTGGCTGGCGAAGAGGTGCAGCTGCTGTTTGCCGGTGGTGTGCACGACGCGCTGAGCGCCGCGATGCTGCAGGTGCTGGTGGCGCCGCTGGTCGAACGCGGCGCCAAGGTCGGTGTGCTGATGGGCAGCGCCTATCTGTTCACGCAGGAGATCGTTGCCAGCGGCGCCATCGTGCAGCCCTTCCAGCAGGTGGTGCTGGACTGCTCGCACACGGTGAACCTGGAGTCCGGCCCCGGCCACGCCAGCCGCTGCGGCTACACGCCGTTTGCCGCCGACTTCTTCCGCCAGCGCAGCGAGATGCGGCGCAGCGGCGTGCCCGGCGATGAAAGCCGGCGTGTGCTGGACGACCTCATCCTCGGCCGCCTGCGCATCGCCTCCAAGGGCAGCAAGCGCGACGGCCTGAATGCGCCGCTGCAGAAGCTGTCGGCCGAGCAGCAGCATGACGAAGGCATGTACATGCTGGGCCAGGTGGCGACGCTGCGCGACCGGGTCACCAGCGTCGAAGCCCTGCATGCCGAGGTCACGGCCGGCGCCGCCGCATTGCTGCGTGCCCATGCCGAAGACCAGGCCGCGGCCGCGCCGATCGGCGAAGGCGCACCGGCCGACATCGCCATCATCGGCCTGGGCTGCGTGCTGCCCAAGTCCAGGGACCTGCGCGACTACTGGGAGAACATCCTCGCCCGCGTCGACGCGATCACCGAGATCCCGTCGCACCGCTGGGACTGGCGCCTGTACTTCGACGCCGACCGCCAGGCCAAGGACAAGATCTACTCGAAGTGGGGCGGCTTCCTCGACGACCTGGTCTTCGACCCCACCGAATACGGCATGCCGCCGAAATCCATCGAGTCGGTCGATCCGATGCAGATGATGGGCCTGGAGGTGGCGCGCCGCACCCTGGTCGACGCCGGTTACGGCAGCAAGCCCTTCGACCGCGAACATGCCTCGGTCATCATCGGCGCCAGCGGCGGCGCCGGCGACTACGGCCTGCAGTACGGCCTGCGTTCGGAACTGCCGCGTTTCAACGGCGAGTTGCCGGCCGAGGTGGCCGAGCGCCTGCCCGAGTGGACCGAGGACTCTTTCGCCGGCATCCTGCCCAACGTCGTGTCCGGCCGCATCGCGAACCGGCTGAACTTCGGTGGCATCAACCTCGCGGTGGACGCGGCCTGCGCCTCGTCGCTGGCGGCGGTCTACCAGGGTGTCACCGAACTGGTGGCGGGCCGCAGCAGCTTCGTCATCGCCGGTGGTGTCGACACCGTGCAGGGCCCGTTCGGCTACCTCTGTTTCAGCAAGACCCAGGCGCTGTCGCCGCGCGGCCGCTGCCACACCTTCGACGCGGCCGGCGACGGCATCGTCATCAGCGAAGGCCTGGCGATGGTGGCGATGAAGCGTCTGGCCGATGCCGAACGCGACGGCGACCGCATCTACGCCGTCATCAAGGGTGTCGGCGCCAGCAGCGACGGCAAGGCCAAGGGCCTGACGGCGCCGCTGCCCGCGGGCCAGCTGCGTGCGATGCGCCGCGCCTACGAGATGGCGGGTTTTGGTCCGTCCAGCGTTGGCCTGTTCGAAGCCCATGGCACCGGCACCGTGGTCGGCGACACGGCCGAGCTCGAAAGCACGACACGGCTGATGGTGGAAGAGGGCGCTGCCGCGCGCAGCGCCGTCATCGGTTCGGTGAAGACCAACATCGGCCACACCAAGGCCTGTGCCGGCGTTGCCGCGCTGGTGAAGGCCTCGCTGGCGCTGCACCACCGCGTGCTGCCGCCGCACCGCAACGTCACGGTGCCGAACCGCGTTCTCGCCGATGCCACGGCGCCGCTGTACCTGCTGGACGAAGCCATGCCCTGGCTGCGCCACGACGGCGCACCACGGCGTGCGGCCTGCAGCGCCTTCGGTTTCGGCGGCACCAACTTCCACGTCGTGATGGAGGAGTACACGGCCGAGTACCGCGGCTGGCTGAAGGCCCCGGCGGCCGATGGCTGGAGCGCCGAACTGCTGCTGTGGAGCGACGCCGACCGCGGCGCGCTGGCCACCAGGCTGGAAACGCTGCAGGCCCAGCT
>JBASTF010000057.1:0-6419 GCA_049274755.1 Rubrivivax sp.
GTCGTCGGCCCCAGCAGCACACGGGTCTGGCGGCCCTGGGCATCGTGGATCGCGGCCGTGCCCACCCACAACACCAGGGCCAGGCCCTCGGGCGGCAGCCGGCGTTTGTCGATCGGCACCTGGCGCACCGGCTGGCCGAGATCACGTGGTGTCTGGTCCAGGCCATGGCGCAGCGCCCAGCGCGCCACCTGCCTGGGGCGCAGCGGCGGCAGGAAGTCGTCGCTGAACACGGCCGTCCAGCCGCGGCGCTGGCCGGCGTCGGGGGCGCTGTACGGCAGGTCGACATAACCCAGCCCCTGCACCTGGGCCGGCGTGATGCGCTCGGCCAAGGGGTGCCGGTTGTGCCAGGCCACCACACGGGCGACCCAATGGGCGTTGCGCTCGCGGTCCATGGTCGGGCCGATTGTCGGCAACGGCCGGGCCCCTTGATGCCGCAAAAAGCGGCAGCTTTCAGCCCTGGATCGTGCCGCTCAGGCTGCCGAAACCGATGCGCACCGCCCCCGGCGCCTGCGCATAGGCACGCAGCGTCACCGTGTCGCCTTGCTGCAGGAACAGGCGCTGCTCGCCGCCCGGCAACTGCAGCGGCTGTTTGCCACCTTGCGACAGCTCCAGCAGCGAACCGCCCTGCCCCGGCTGCGGGCCTGAGATCGTGCCGGTGCCCAGCAGGTCGCCGGTGGCCATGTTGCAGCCGTTGCTGCTGTGGTGGGCCAGCAGTTGCGCCAGCGTCCAGTAGGCGTCGAGCAGGTTGCTTTGCGAGAGCTTCACCGGCGCGGCCATCGCCGCGGTCTTCAGCCACACCTCCAGCGTCAGGTCGATGGCGCCGGCCTCGCGGTTGAACGGTGAATCGAGGTAGGGCAGCGGCGCGGGGTCGCCGGCCGGGCGCACCAACGGGCGGCGGAAGGGCGCCAGCGCTTCCAGCGTCACGACCCAGGGCGAGATGTGGGTGGCGAAGCTCTTCGACAGGAAGGGGCCCAGCGGCTGGTACTCCCAGGCCTGGATGTCGCGTGCCGACCAGTCGTTCAGCAGCGTCAGGCCGAACAGCCGGTCTTCGGCCTGGGCCATGCTCAGCGGTTCGCCCTGGGCATTGGGCTGGCCGACCAGGGCACCGAGCTCGAGTTCGTAGTCCAGGCGCTGGCAGGGGCCGAAACTCGGCACGTCGTTCGGCCCGCGCAACTGGCCGGCCGGCCGCTTCACCGTGCCGCCCAGCCCGATGCTGGACGCCCGCCCGTGGTAGCCGATGGGCACCCACTTGTAGTTGGGCAGCAGCGGGTTGTCGGGGCGGAAGAGTTTGCCCACCGTGGTGGCGTGGTGGATGCCGGTGTAGAAGTCCGTGTAGTCGCGGATCGTGCACGGCAGCGCCATCTGCACCTGGGCCATCGGCACCAGGCAGAGTTCCAGGAAGGGCCCTTGTTCGCTGCCTTCGGCCAGGGCCGCCGACAGCGCCGCACGCAGCTTGCGCCAGGCTGGGCGGCCCAGGGCCATGAAGGCTGCCAGGTCGCCGGCGGCCAGCGGTTCCAGCAGATCGTGCACACCCTCGCCCCAGGGGCATTGCCGGGCGGCGAGCTGCAGGTCCAGCACCTCGTCGCCGATGGCGACGCCGACACGCCAGTCTTCGTCGGTCTTGGCGCGGCGGAAACGCCCCAGCGGCAGGTTCTGCAGCGGGAAGTCGTGGCCCGGCGCATTGGCCGAGGCGACCCAGCTCTTCAGCGCGGGGTCGTGGGTGGCATCGGTGGTGGGCAACAAGCTCATGGATGTTGGAAACGGTCGGCCAGCGGCGCCCAGCAATCGGCATAGGCGGTGTCGAGCATGCCACGGCCCAGTGCAAACGCCGTGGGCTTGAAACGCCAACGGCTTTCGAACATGAAGGCCAGCGTGTTGTCCAGCTTGTGCGGCGCCAGCTGCGCATGGCTGGCCTTGTCGAAGGCCTCGGCGTCGGGGCCGTGCGGCACCATGGTGTTGTGCAGGCTCATGCCGCCGGGGCGGAAACCTTCTGGCTTGGCGTCGTACTGGCCGTGGACCAAGCCCATGAACTCGGCCATCACGTTGCGGTGGTACCAGGGCGGGCGGAAGGTGTTCTCGGCCACCATCCAGCGCGGCGGGAAGATCACGAAGTCGCAGTTCGCCGTGCCCGGTGTGTCGCTGGGGCTGGTCAGCACCGTGAAGATGCTGGGGTCCGGGTGGTCGTAGGAAATCGAGCCGATGGTCATGAAGCGGCGCGTGTCGTACTTGCAAGGCACCAGATTGCCGTGCCAGGCGACGACGTTGAAGGGGCTGGCCTGGGCCGTGGCGCGCCACAGCCGGCCACCGAACTTGCGCACGATCTCCACCGGACCGCTGCTGCTGTCGAAGGCGGCGTGCGGCGCGATGAAGTCACGGGCATTGGCCAAGCCGTTGCTGCCGATGGGGCCGAGCTCGGGCAGGCGGAACGCGGCACCGTGGTTTTCGCAGGCGTAGAGCCGCGAAGGCCCGTCGACGGCGATCTTGAAGGCCATGCCGCGCGGCAGCAGCACGATCTCGCCCGGCGCCACCTGCAGCACGCCCAGTTCGGTGGTGATGCTCAGCGCGCCCTGCTGCGGCACCAGCAGCATCTCGCCGTCGGCGTTGACGAAGGCCCGCTGCATGCTGCGGTTCATCAGCACCACATGCGCGGCCATGCCAGTCTGCGCCTCGGCGTCGCCGTTGACGACGATGGTGCGCAGGCCGTCGACGAAGTCCAGCGGCTGCGCATCGGGAATCGGCACCGGATGCCAGCGCATCGGGTCCGGCGCTGCGGCCTCGCCTTCGGCGGCACCGGTTTTCCAGAACGGCTGGGCATAGGCTTCGTAAGCGCCGGCCATCACGCTGGGCTGGCGGCGGTACAGCCAGGTGCGGCGGTTCTCGGCGCGTGGCGCCGTGAAAGCACTGCCGGACAGCAGTTCGGCATACAGCCCCAGCGGCGCCTGCTGCGGGCTGTTGCGACCCACCGGCAACGCACCGGGCACGGCCTCGCTCTGGAACTGGTTGCCGAAGCCGGCGAGTTCGGGGGTCTCGTTCATCGGTGGGGCTCTTTCGGAATCAAAGGCTGCGGCGCGCGGCGTCCAGCGCCTGCAGCAGCAGGTCCTGCCGGCCGACGGCGTTGGCCAGGATCAGCACCAGGCGGGCGTTCAGCGCCTGGCTTTGTTCGGCGCTCAGCCCCTCGTGCGCCGCCAGCAGCGCGGCGTAGAAGTCGTCGGGGTGTTCGAGGTGGGCGTCGAACATGGTGCTTCAGCTCCAGGCCAGCGCATGCCGTTGCGCAGCGCGCACGGCGGCTTCGGTGGGGCTGCGCCAGCGTGCGGCCACATGGCCGTCGGGGCGCAGCAGGTAGGCCGTGCCGGGCTGCGCGTCATAGCGCTGCGCGGCCAGGCCTTGTGCGTCGACGAGGCCGTCGCCATCGATGGCCAGCACGGCCACGCCGGCCTGCCAGGTGGGCGCCTTGCCGAAGACCAGCAGCACGAAGCCCGGCGGCAGTTCACGCAGCAGCCAGGTGGGGCGGCCGTTGTTCAGCAACGGCGCGTCGGCTGCCGGGGCGCCGGGGCGCAGCAGCGGCGTGAAGGGCTGTTCATCGGCCGTGTTCAGCACACTGCCGTCCAGCGTGGCCGGCACCGAGAGCCGGCCGCTGTTGACGAGGCGGCGCGCAAACGGGTGCTCCTTCGCCAGCGCCAGCACGGCGTCGCGGAACACGTGGCTGATGTCGCTCTTCGGCGTGATGAAGTCGGTGCTGCGACTGCTGTTCAGCAGGTTCTCGTCGGCGGCGTGTTCACGCTCACGCGCATAGCTGTCCAGCAGTGCATCGGGCGCATCGGCGCGCAGCACGGCATCGAGTTTCCAGGCCAGGTTCTCGGCGTCCTGCACACCCGAGTTCGCACCGCGGGCGCCGAACGGCGACACGCCATGCGCCGCATCGCCGGCGAACAGCACCGGGCCATGGCGGAAGCTGTCCATGCGCTGGCAGGCGAAGGTGTAGACGCTGGCCCAGCCCAGCGTGAACGGGATGTCGCGGCCGAAACCGCCACGCAGCAAGGCCTGCACACGGGGCGCGATGCGCTCAGGCTGTTTTTCGGCCTCGGGGTCGGCGTCCCAGCCGAGCTGGAAGTCGACGCGCCATTCGCCGTCGGGCTGGCGGTGCAGCAGCACGCTCTGCCCCGGATGGAACGGTGGATCGAACCAGAACCAGCGTTCGGCGCGGCCGTCGGGGAACAGCTCACCGGCGATCTTCACATCGGCGATCAGGAAACGGTCGTGGAACACCCGCCCCTGCGTCTGCAGGCCCAGCAGCGCACGCAGCGTCGAGCGGCTGCCGTCGCAGGCCGCCACGTAACGTGCCTGCAGCGTGTACGGGCCTTCGGGCGTCTCGACCGTCAGCGCCGCGCCATCGCTGTGTGTGCTGATTCCCGTGACCTTGTGCTGCCAGCGCAGCTGCAGGTTCGGCAGCTGCTGCGCACGTGCAACGAGGTGGGCTTCCGCATGGAACTGCTGCAGGTTGATGAAGGCCGGGCGCTCGTGGCCGGCTTCGGGCAACAGGTCGAAGGCATACAGCGGCTGCTCGTGGAAAAACACCCGGCCGACGTTCCACGACACACCCTGGGCCACCATCGCGTCGCCGACACCCAGCCGGTCCCAGATCTCCAGCGTGCGCTTGGCAAAACAGATCGCACGCGAGCCGGTGCTGAGCTTGTGGTCGTTGTCCAGCAGCAGCACAGGCTGGCCACGCTGCGCCAGGTCGATGGCCAGGCTCAGCCCCACCGGGCCGGCGCCGACCACCACCACCGGATGCAGCGGCGCCGCGCCGTCCTGTTCGGGTGCGCGGCTGTAGCGGAACTCGGCCTGGCGGGCGTCCACGCTGCTCAGCTTTCGAGCGCCTTCCACATCTCGACGTCGCGTTCCGCCGTCCAGATGCGCGGGTCGCGGTGGGCCGTGGCTTCGTCGAATGCGCGGCTCACGTCGAAGGGCATGCAGTGGTCGAAGATCACCCAGTGGCCGTACTTGGGGCGCACGGCAGCCAGCGTCTGCTGGTAGACGCTCTTCAGGTCCTGCCCGGCCGTGGCGCCGGCCTTCACGGCGGCGAACACGTCGGCGATGAAACTGCGTGTGCCGGCCAGGCCGGCCGCCACCTGGGCTTCGTTTTCCAGCGCCGCACCACGCCCCGGCACCAGCTTTTGCGGTTGCAGCGCGGCGATGTTGTCCAGCGTCTGCGGCCAGTCCGTGAAGTAGGCGTCACCGGCATAGGGCGTGGCGTCGTATTCGACGAGGTCGCCGCTGAACAGGATGCGTTCCTGCGGCAGCCAGACCACGGTGTCGCCCTTGGTGTGGCCGCGGCCGAGCTGGATCAGCTGCACTTCCAGCTGGCCCAGCCACAGCGTCATCTTGCCGCTGAAGGCCAGTGTCGGCCAGGTCAGCCCCGGTGGCACGCTGTCGACGTTGCGGAACAGGCGCGGGAAGCGGCCGATTTCGCTGGCCTTGTCCTGCTCGCCACGTTCCTGGATCAGCTCCAG
Source organism: Rubrivivax sp. (assembly GCA_049274755.1). GTDB lineage: Bacteria > Pseudomonadota > Gammaproteobacteria > Burkholderiales > Burkholderiaceae_C > Rubrivivax. The sequence continues at coordinate 5,511 of JBASTF010000057.1, forward strand.
CGTGTCCTGGCTGGCGATGACGTGTTCGGGCCGGTAGGCCGAGGCGCCGAGCACACGCACCGCATGGTAGTGGCTGAGCACCACGTACTTGATCGGCTTGTCGGTGACCTCGCGGATGCGGCGGATGACGTCCTGCGCCATCACCGGCGTGGCCTGGGTGTCGATGACCATCACCGCGTCGTCGCCGATGACGATGCCGGTGTTGGGGTCGCCTTCGGCGGTGTAGGCATAGGCGTGTTCGGACAGCTTCGTGAAGCTGACCTTCTTGTCTTCCAGGTCGGCCTGGCTGGCAAAGGCCTTGGTCCCGCTCATCGCAGTCTCCTGACGAATCGATTCGCCATTGGTGAATTCAGGCTTGATCTTAGACATGTCGTTTGATAATGTCTAATCAGTTCACTTCAGTAGAAACCCGAAACCATGGGTCAACGTGGCATCCAGAGCATCGAGGTCGGCGGCCGGCTGCTGCTGGCGCTGGCCGACGAAGGCCGGCCGATGGCGTTGAAAGACCTGGCACAGGCCGCCGGCATGAGCCCGCCCAAGGCGCACCCTTACGTCGTCAGCTTCGGCAAGCTGGGGCTGATCACCCAGGATGCAGTGAGTGGCCACTACGGACTGGGGCCTCTTGCCATGCAGCTGGGACTGATCAGCCTGCAGCAATACGACCCGGTGCGGCTGGCCACGGCGCGGCTGCCCGAACTGGCCCGCACGCTGGGCCAGACGGTGGCCATCGCGGTCTGGGGCAACCGCGGCGCGACCATCGTGCGCACCGAAGAAGCACCGTCGCTGGTGCATGTGGCGATGCGCCATGGCGCGGTGATGAGCCTGCGCGGCACGGCCTCGGGCCGGCTGTTCGCCGCCCACCTGCCACGCGAGACGGTGCGCGCCGCAGCGGCCGATGCAGCCTTCGAC
>JBASTF010000058.1:0-1570 GCA_049274755.1 Rubrivivax sp.
GGGCCTGGTCGACCGCACCGGCAGCTTCGCCGACGCACTGGCCGCGGCGGCCAAACGCGCCGGGCTGTCCGACGAACACCGCACCGTCTATCTGGAGCAGCAGCCGGGGCGCGTCGAACGCCTGCTGTCCTGGCTGGGCGCCGGCGTGCTGACGGCGCTGGACGGCAGCCTCGGCTTCGACGCCGGCAGCACGCTGCTGCCCGGCCTGCCGGGAGACACGCTGCGTGGCATGCAGGCCGACCTGGCCGCGCTGCTGGCGCCGGGCACACGGCAGCAGCCTTTTGCAGCATCTGCCCACTGCCTGTGCAGTGCGCCCTGAGTTTGGGCATGCAAAGGCCGATAAAGGAGACAGACAGAAGCTTCCGGAACTACGATGTGCAGGATGTCACGCAGCATCGCACGCAGGCGGTTCGCCGCTGCACTGGCCCTGGGCCTGACCCTGGGCTGTGTGCCGGCCTGGGCCACCGACAAACCCGATTGCACACGCCCGCTGACACTGGGCCTGCATGACCACGGCTTGCTGTACTCCGGCCAGACCGGCGAAGGCATCGACAAGGACATCGCCGACGAACTGGTGCTGCGCAGCGGCTGCAGGATCAGCACGACGCTGCTGCCGCGGGCCCGCATCTGGCAGCTCATCGAGTCGGGCGCGATGGACTTCAGCCTGTCGGGCATCACGAACGAGTCGCGCGAGCGTTTTGCCAGCTTCGCCTGGTACTTCTCGAACAAGTACTACCTGCTGCTGCGGCAGGACGCCGGCGTCTCGCGCATGGCCGATTTCCTGGCCAACCCGGCGCTGAAGCTGGGCGCCATCCGCAGCTTCCGCTACAGCGCCAGCGCCAACCGCTTCGTCGACGAGCTCGAGGCGCAGCGCCGTGTGTCCTATGCCAGTACGCTGGACCCGCTGTACCAGGTGCTGATGGAGCGTGGTGTGCACGCGATGATCATCGAGCCCTTCGACTACCCGACGCTGGAAAGCGCACGCATCCGCGAGCAGACGCAGATCGTCGAGTTCGACGACCCGCCGGTGCCGCACGGCCTGATCATGTCGAAAAAGGCCTTGTCGCCGGCGCAGCAGGCCGCCTGGCGTGCCGTCATCGACCAGATGCGTGCCGACGGCACCGTGCAGCGCATCTTCGAGAAGTACTTCAAACCCGAACTGGCGCGCGCGATGACGCGGTTCTAGCCAACGAGAAGTTCCCTTGCCCTCGATCCGCAGGCTGCCCCCGCTGTTCTGGCCCCTGCTGGTGCTGGTGCTGTCGCTCGCCATCACGGCCTGGCTGTGGCGGCACGAACGCCAGACCGAACAGCGGCACCTGCGCGAGAACTTCGACTTCGCGCTGCGCCAGACGGTCACGCGCATCGAGCAGCGCATGACCAGCTACGAACAGGTGCTGCGCGGCCTGCGTGGCCTGTTCGACGCTTCCGACGAGGTCACGCGCGAAGACTTCAGCGGTTATGTCGATGCCTTGATGGGCGGTGCCGATTTCGCCGGGCTGCGCCACCTGGCCTATGCCGGCCTGGCGCCCGGGCGCGGCCGTGCCGCCGTGGCGATGGTGGCGCCCGACGG
>JBASTF010000059.1:0-5385 GCA_049274755.1 Rubrivivax sp.
CAGCTGCAGCGCAGCGCCACCGGCCTGCAGCTCGAGGTGCAAGACAGCCCTTTTGCCGCCGGCTGGCGGGCCGCCACCGGCACCGTGGCGCCGCATGCCGTCTGCGGCCCCATCCGCGGCATGTTCACGGCGCTGGCCAGCCAGGTGGCTGGCACACCGATGCAGGCCGACGAAACCAACTGCGCCGCCACGATCACCGGTGGTTCCTGCCGCTTCACCGCCACGCCCACACGATGAACAGCCCTCCCGATCCGCAATGCCTGGTGCAGCACGCCCAGGTGCACCGCGACCTCTATTGCGACCCGGCGCTGCACACGCTGGAGATGCAGCGGCTGTTCCCGCGCAGCTGGCTGTTCGTCGGCCACGACAGCCAGGTGCCGGGCACCGGCGACTACATCACGGCCCGCCTGGGCGACCAGCAGGTGCTGATGCTGCGCCGCGCCGATGGCGGCATCTCGGTGCTGCACAACCGCTGCGCGCACAAGGGCGCGCAGCTGCTCAGCGGCGACTCCGGCTGCGCCGGGCGCGCGCTGCGCTGTCCGTACCACGGCTGGTCGTACCGGCTGGACGGCAGCCTGCTGGGCGTGCCGCTGCGCGCCGACTACGAAGGCTCGGGCTTCGACGACTGCCCGGCGCAGCAGGGCCTGACGCCCTATGGCGAGGTGGCCGTGCACCGCGGTTTTGTCTTCGCACGCGCCGAAACCCATGGCGGCACCGACTTCGTCTCCACGATGACACCCATCCTCGACGCCATCGACCTGCTGGCCGACCGCTCGCCCGAAGGCCGGCTGCGCATCGCCGGCGGCGTGCTGCGCACGCTGGTGCATGCCAACTGGAAGATCTACCTTGAGAACATCAACGACGCCTTCCACCCGGTGACGGCGCACGCGTCGGTCAGCCAGACCGCCCAGGCCGTCTGGAGCGCGCAGCCCGAAGGCAGCAACAAACCGCCGGCGATGCAGCAGCTGCTGCCGTTCGGCAGCGGCTACGAGTTTTTCGAGCGCATGGGTGCACGTGTGCTGCCGCATGGCCACAGCGTGCTGGGCACGCAGCAAAGCCTGCACAGTGCGTACGCCGGCATCGACGGTTATGGCGAAGCCCTGGCCGCCGCGCACGGTGCCGAACGGGCGCAGCAGGTGTTGGCCTTTGCGCCACAGAACGTCGTCGCGTACCCGACGCTGGCGCTGAAAGGCTCGCCGCAGGTCATGCGTGTGCTGCGCCCGCTGGCGGTGGACCGCACCCTGGTCGAGGCCTGGGCCTTCGAAGCCGTCGGCGCACCGCGCCAGCTGCTGGCCGGCGCCCTGCTCTACAACCGCCAGGTGTTTTCGCCGATGTCGGTGGTGGCACACGACGACCTGCATTTGTTCGAAGGCGTGCAGAACGCCTTGCCGTCGCGTGGCAACCCCTGGGTCAGCCTGCACCGCGGCGCCGCGGTGGAAGCGGCAGCGCCGCGCGAGGTCAGCGGCATCGACGAAGCCCTGCTGCGCAACCAGTACCGCGCCTGGGCCGAAGGGATGGTGGCATGAGGCCCGAGACCGTGGACCGCGCGCTGCTGCAGGACTTCGTCGCCGAAGAAGCGCGGCTGCTCGACGAGGGTTTGTTCGACGCCTGGGATGCGCTCTTCGCCGACGACGGCTGGTACTGGCTGCCGGCCTCGCCGGCCTTCACCGACCCGCTGCACCAGGCTTCGCATCTGTACGACGACCGTTTGCTGCGCAGCGTGCACCTGCAGCGCCTGCGCAGCGAGCGCGCCCATTCGCAGCAGCCGCCCGGACGCTGCCACCATTTGCTGCAGGCTTCGCAGCTGCTGGAACTGGACGCAGCGGCCAATCGCTTCGTGCTGCGCACGCCCTTTGTCTACACCGAGCTGCGCGGCGGCCGCACGACGCAGCTGCAGGGCACGGCACAGCACGAGCTTCGCGCCACGCCAGAAGGCCTGCGCATCGTGTTGAAGCGCGTGGACCTGCTGCACGCCGACACGGCCTTGCCAGCCGTGGAGTTCTACATCTAGTCGCTGCCGCCCGCGCGGTGCAGGTCGATGATGCGCCGCAAGGTGGTCTTCAGCTCCTCGGCGCGCTTCAGGCCAAAGGGTTCCAGCACCCGTTCTTCGTGCGCCTTGGCCAGTGCGATCAGCTGCGACACCGTCTTGCGCCCGGCCGGCGTGATGCGCACCAGCGTGATGCGGCGGTCACTGTCGTGGGGCAGGCGTTCGACCTGCTGCTTCTCTTCCATGCGGTCCAGCAGCCGCGTCAGCGTCGGTTGCTTCAGCACCGCCACCTGTGCGAGGTGGCCGATGGGCGTGGCATCGCCATCGGCCAGGCTGGCCAGCACCCGCCATTCGGAGACCGAGAAGCCGTGCGCACGCACAACCTCGTGGAACTCCGAGGAAATCAGGTGGCTGGCCTGGGCCAGCAGCGCCGCCAGGTACTGGTCGACAAAACGCGCGTTGCTGTCAGCTGCTGCCATGCCGTCCTCTCTGGGCCGATGTGGCATGTCGATTGCTAAACCTCGGGTAAAGCATGATTTTGGATTGATTCTGTTCTGAATAATATACCTACAGTGATGCCGTCGATCACCACTGCCCGCACCCACCACCATGGCTGAACGTTCGTTTGTCGAAGAAGTGAAGAAGCTGCGCCTGGGCGAAGGCGAGGTCTTCCGTGGCGAAGGCATTCTGGCAGTGACCAAGGCACTGCTGGAATCCGGCGTCGCCTACGTTGCCGGCTACCAGGGCGCGCCGATCAGCCATCTGATGGACGTGCTGGCCGATGCGCAGGACATCCTGTCCGAACACGGCATCCGCTTCGAGAACAGCGCCAGCGAAGCCACGGCCGCGGCCACGCTGGCAGCGAGCGTGAACTACCCGCTGCGGGGCGCCGTCACCTTCAAGGCCACGGTGGGCACCAACGTGGCCTCGGACGCCCTGGCCAACCTGGCTTCAGGCGGTGTCACCGGCGGCGCGCTGATCATCGTCGGCGAGGACTACGGCGAAGGCTCGTCCATCATGCAGGAGCGCAGCCATGCGTTTGCGATGAAGTCGCAGATCTGGCTGCTGGACCCGCGGCCCAACCTGCCCAGCATGGTGGCCGCCATCAAGCAGGGCTTCGATCTTTCGGAAGCCAGCCACACGCCGGTGATGGTGCAGCTGCGCATCCGCGCCTGCCACGTGCACGGCGAGTTCAAGGCCAGCGCCAACCGGCGCCCGGCCTTCACGCTGAAAGACGCGCTGGACCAGCCGCAGCGCGACGTCAGCCGCATCGTGCTGCCACCGGCGAGCTTCGTGCACGAACAGGAAAAGGTGCGCCAGCGCTGGCCGGCGGCGCTGAAGTTCATCGAGGAACGGGGCCTCAACGAGTTCTTCGCCGATGGCGCCGACGACATCGGCATCGTCGTGCAAGGCGGCAGCTACAACACCCTGCTGCGGGCGCTGGAGCGCCTGGGCCTGGCCGATGTCTACGGCAACAGCCGCATCCCGCTGTACGTGATGAACGTGGCCTACCCGGTGGTGGACAACGAGGTGCTGCGTTTTGCCGAAGGCAAACGTGCGCTGCTGGTCGTCGAAGAAGGCCAGCCCAACTTCCTCGAGCAGAACATCGCCACCATCCTGCGCCAGGCTGGCGCCACCGCCGCATTGCACGGCAAGGACATGCTGCCGGTGGCCGGCGAATACACCGCGGCCGAACTGCTGAAAGGCGCACGCGCCTTCGCCGAGAAGTACGGCCGGCTGCAGCCGCCAGCACCGGCACCTGCGGCGCCGCGCAAGATCATCCCACTGCTGCCCGAACCCACACGCCCGCTGGCCGAGAGTGTGCATACGCGGCCGCCGGGCTTCTGCACCGGCTGCCCCGAACGGCCGATCTTCAGCGCGATGAAGCTGGTCGAACGCGAGATCGGCCCCAGCCACGTCAGCGCCGACATCGGCTGCCATCTGTTTTCCATCCTGCCGCCGTTCAACATCGGCAACACGACGATGGGCTACGGCCTGGGCGCGGCCGGCGCCGCGGCGATGAACGTGCCCGACGGCAAACGTGCCATCGCCGTGATGGGTGACGGCGGCTTCTGGCACAACGGCCTCACCAGCGGCATCGCCAACGCGGTGTTCAACCGCAGCAGCAACCTCACCGTCGTCGTCGACAACAGCTACACCTCGGCCACCGGCGGCCAGGACATCCTGTCGTCGAAGGCGCAGAACGCCACCCGCAGCACCGGCCATGCCATCGAGCAGGCGGTGCGTGGTGTCGGCGTGAAGTGGGTGCGGGTGTTGCGCCGCACCTACGACGTGGCGGCAATGCGCGACACCATCAAGGAAGCGCTGACCACACCAGAAACCGGCCCCAAGGTGCTGGTGGCGCAGAGCGAGTGCATGCTGAACCGCCAGCGGCGCGAGAAGCCGGCGGTGCGCAAGGCCATCGCGGCCGGTGAACGCATGGTGCGCGAGAAGTTCGGCGTCGACCACGACACCTGCACCGGCGACCATTCCTGCATCCGTTTGTCGGGCTGCCCCTCGCTGTCGATCAAGCCCAACCCCGACCCGCTGCGCAGCGACCCGGTGGCCACCGTGATGGACAGCTGCGTCGGCTGTGGCCATTGCGGCGACGTCTCGCATGCCGCTGTGTTGTGCCCGTCGTTCTACAAGGCCCAGGTCGTCAGCAACCCAACGGCCTGGGACCGCTGGCGCCAGCGGCTGCGCCATGCCGTCATCGGCAGGCTGCAGCGCCGCGCCGAACGCCGCCGCGCGGTGTGGAGCTTCTGAGATGGTGACAGCACAACCGATCAAGATCGCCATCCTCGCCATGGGCGGCGAAGGTGGCGGCGTGCTCGCCGACTGGATCGTCGACCTCGGCGAACACGAGGGCTACATCGCGCAGACCACCTCGGTGCCCGGCGTTGCACAGCGCACCGGCGCAACGATCTACTACGTCGAACTCTACCCCGCGGCCCAGGCCCAGGCCGATGGCGGCCGCCCGGTGCTGGCGCTGATGCCCCTGCCCGGTGACGTGGACATCGTGCTCGCCTCCGAGCTGATGGAAGCCGGCCGCGCGGTGCAGCGTGGCCTGGTGACAGCCGACCGCACCACCCTGCTGGCGTCCACGCACCGCGTCTATTCGATCGCCGAAAAGGCCGCGATGGGCGACGGCCGTGTCGACAGCAACGAGTTGCTGGCCCATGCCGAACGTGCCGCCAAGCGCTTCGTGCGCTTCGACATGGCCGAAGCTGCCGCACGTTCCGGCAGCGTCATCAGCGCCGTGCTGTTCGGCGCCCTCGCCGGCGCCGGCGTGCTGCCTTTCGGCCGTGCAGCCTTCGAAGCGACGATCGAACGCGGCGGTGTTGGCGTCAAGCCCAGCCTGAAGGCCTTTGGCGATGCGTTGGTCCGTGACCAGGCCG
>JBASTF010000060.1:0-4083 GCA_049274755.1 Rubrivivax sp.
GTCGTCGGCACCACGCCGCGGCCGCAGCAGCTGCACGCCGTTGCCGCGTGCACGCAGGCCGTCGACGACACGGGCGATGGTCGTCGAGACACCGTTGATCTCGGGTGGATAGGTCTCGGTGACGACGGCGATCTGCAGCGGTTTGTCATGCGTCATGGCCGCGATGCTGACGGCGCTTGGCAACAGTTCCGTGACAGCGTGACACCGTCACGGCGGATTCATGTCCCGTCGTCAGCATGTCGCGGCCTGTTCAAGCAAGGAGCGCCCATGAACGAGTTCTTTCGCACCCTGGAAACACAGCGCTGGGACGACCACCGCTTCTACCACCACAGCCGCATCAACCAGTCGCTGCACTTCGTCAGCGCGATCAGCTTTCTCTGTGCCTACGCGCTGCTGTTCGTCGACCCGGCAATGGCCGCCGTCGTCGGCTGGTGCATCTCGATGACCACCCGCCAGGCCGGCCACTTCTTCTTCGAGCCGCGCGGCTACGACCACGTGAATCAGGCCACCGACGCGCACAAGGAAGCCATCAAGGTCGGCTACAACATCCGCCGCAAGATCGTGCTGATGGCCATCTGGGCCGGCGTGCCGGCACTGATGTGGTGGCGCACGCCCGAGGCCGGCTTCAGCGCGCTGCTGCACGACACCGGCCTGGCCTGGCTGGCGCTGGGGGTGGCCGGCCTGCTGTTCCGTGTGCTGCAGCTGGGCTTCACGAAGAACTGGACCGAGGGACTGGCCTGGGGTTTCAAGATCCTGACCGACCCCTTCCACGACATCAGGATGTACCACAAGGCGCCGCTGGCCCTGCTGCGCGGCGAACTGCTGGACCCGATGCTGCACGTGCAGCACCGGAAGTGACGGGAACGACGGCGGGCTCAGCGGCGCCGCGACTGCAACATCTCGCGCAGGATGCTGCGCCGGATGGCCCCATGCGTCAGCGCCGCGTCCTGCCACCACCAGCCGTCGGCCTGCATCTGGCGGCCGGCGTCGACAAAACGCTCGACCACCGCGGCGAAGTCCTCGTCGCGGTAGTTCAGGCTGAACACCAGGCGGCCGGTGCCCACCCAGCTGAGCGCCAGGCCGTGCAGCCGCAGGTAGAACTGCAGCAGCCAGTGGTAGCGCCCGGGCTGCGTGTAGCTGACGGTCCAGACCGTCGACAGGTTGCTCACCCGCAGCGGCAGGCCCTCGGCCTGCAGGCGTTCGTTGAGCAGTTGCGCGCGCTGGTTCCAGCGCTGGTCCAGCCCCTGGTACAGCGCCTGCACACCGGGCAGTTCCAGCCGGTCCAGGAAGGCCGCCATCGCGCCCATCACGTAGGGGTGGGAGTTGAAGGTGCCACGGGCGAAACAGATGTCGGCGGGTTTGTCGTCGCGGTAGCGCTGCATCAGCGCACGTTTGCCGCAGACCACGCCGACCGGCAGGCCACCACCCAGGGTCTTGCCATAGGTCACCATGTCGGCCTGCACGCCGAAATACTGCTGCGCGCCGCCGGGTGCCAGGCGGAAGCCGACAAACACTTCGTCGAGGATCAGCACGATGCCGCGTTCGCTGCAGACCTGGCGCAGCTCACGCAGCCATTCGGTGTAGGCGGCGCGGTCGAAGCCGGCACGGCGCGAGCCATCGAGCAGCGACGAGTCGCCCGGCGCCGCCTTGTTCGGGTGCAGGGCCTGGATGGGGTTCACCAGCACGCAGGCGATGTCCTTGCGGGTGCGCAGCACGCGCAGCGTGTCGGCGTCCATCTCCTTCAGCGTGTAGGTCTGGCGCGGCGTCACCGGGTTGCCGGGGCCGGGCTGCACGTCTTCCCACCAGCCGTGGTAGGCACCGCAGAAGCGCACGAGGTGGGTGCGCTTCGTGTGGTAACGCGCCAGGCGCACGGCCTGCATCACGGCCTCGGTGCCGCTCATGTGGAAGCTGACGGCGTCCAGCCCCGAGATCTTCTTCAGCCGCTCGACGTTGTGCAGCACCACCGGGTGGTAGCTGCCCAGCACCGGGCCCAGCGCTTCGGCGCGGGCGCTGCCTTCGGCGATGCAGTCCTTGTAGAAGTCGACGCCGAAGACGTTGACGCCATAGCTGCCGGTCAGGTCGTAGAAGCGGTTGCCGTCCAGGTCGGTCAGTGTCACGCCATCGGCCTCGGCCATGAAGCTGCCGACCTTCAGGTGTTCGCGCAGCGTCGCGCTGTACTGGAAGGGCACACGGTAGCGGCCGGTGAACTGCAGGTCGGGCAGGCTCTCGGCGGCAGCGGCGCTGGCGGCCAGCGAATGGGCGTAGCGCTCGCGGAACAGCAGCGACAGGCGCTCCAGCGCGGCGCGGCGCCGGGCCGCCACCTCGGCGGGCGCTCCGTCGCTGGCGAAGAAGTGCTGTTCACGCAGCGTGTAGCCGGGCAGCCAGCCGGCCACACGTTTGGCCATGCGCGAATGCCCGGTCAGCGACGGGTGTTTGGCCAGCGACAGCTCCAGCCGGCGCTTGGCCCTGGGCAGCGTGGCCGCCAGCGCGGCCAGCGCAACGGCGGAAAGAGCAAAGGTTTCGACGGCGTTCATGCGGGTTTCTCGTTGCAGACCCGCGATCTGTACTGGAAGGTGTTGACACAAGCATGAAAACCACCAGCTTTCGCGACCGCGTGTTGCAACAGGAAGACCTGAACTTCCTGCTGACGAACCGTGTGCCACGCATCCTGCTGACCCATTGCATGGGCCGGTTCAGCCGCATCCGCAGCCCGCTGCTGGCGCGGCTGTCCATCGCCGTCTGGCGGCTGTTCACGGCGCTGGACCTCAGCGACGCGAAGAAGCAGCGCTTCGACAGCCTGCAAGACTGCTTCACACGCGAACTGGTGCCCGGCGCCCGGCCGGTGGACATGCGGCCCGAAGTTCTGGCCAGCCCCAGCGATGCCATCGTCGGCGCCTGCGGCACGGTGGAAGGGCTGCAGGTGGTGCAGGCCAAGGGTTTTCCGTACCGCATCGAAGATCTGTTCGGCAGCGCCGAAGCCGCTGCGCCCTACCGCGACGGCTGCTACGCCACGCTGCGCCTGACCTCGGCGATGTACCACCGCTTCCACGCGCCGCACGACGCCCGTGTCGAACATGTCACCTACCTCAGCGGCGACACCTGGAACGTCAACCCCATCGCGCTGCAGCGTGTGGAGCGCCTGTTCTGCCGCAACGAACGGGCGACGCTGCGGCTGCGGCTGACGCAGAGCGGCCACCGCATCACCCTGGTGCCGGTGGCGGCCATCCTGGTGGCCAGCATCCGACTGCACTTCCTGGACGTGCTGCTGCACCTGCGCTACCGCGGCCCCAACGAGATTCCCTGCAACACCAGCGTCGGCAAGGGCGACGAGATGGGCTGGTTCCAGCACGGCTCCACCATCATCGTCTTCGCGCCGCGCGGCTTCCAGCTTGCCGAGGGCATCGCGCCCGGTGTGCGGCTGCGCGCCGGGCAGGCCTTGATGCAACTGCCGGCCTGACACCATGGCACGCATCGCCCTCGTGTATTTCAACGCCGGCGGCGGCCACCGCGCCGCTGCGCAGGCCTTGCAGGCCGTCATCGCCGAACAGCAGCGGCCCTGGCAGGTGGAGCTCGTCAACCTATTCGAGCTGCTGGACGCCCAGGGACGTTTCCGCCGCCTCACCGGCATGGCCCCCGAGGACTACTACAACAAGCGCCTGGCCCAGGGCTGGACGCTGGGCCTGGCGCAGGAGCTGAAGCTGCTGCAGGCGCTGATCCGCGCCGGCCACACGACGATGCTGCGCCCGCTGGTCAGACACTGGCAGCAGACGGCGCCAGACCTCGTCGTCTCGCTGGTGCCCAACTTCAACCGTGTGCTCGGCGAAAGTGTCGCCACGGCGCGGCCCGGTGTTCCGTTCGTCACGGTGATGACCGACATCGCCGACCTGCCGCCGCACTTCTGGGTCGAGCCCGAGGTGGTGCAGCACCTGGTCTGCGGCAGCGCCAGGGCCGTCGCCCAGGCCCTGCTGGCCTGGGTGCCGGCGCCGCGTGTGCACCGTGTCTCGGGCATGCTGCTGCGGCCGGACTTCTACCGCACCGCGGGCAGCGACCGCGACACCGAACGCCGGCGCCTCGGGCTGGAAC
>JBASTF010000061.1:0-5380 GCA_049274755.1 Rubrivivax sp.
GGCTGCGGCTTCGCCGACCGCTGCCCCTTTGCCGACGGCCGCTGCCGCAGCGAAGCGCCGCCCTGGCGCGAGGTCGGCCCTGGCCACCATGCGGCCTGCTGGCACGCACCGCTGGATGCCGACGCACTGCTGACGCGGCAGGCCGCATGAACACCAGCACGCCCACCCCGCCGCTGCTGCAGGTGCAAGGCCTGGTGAAACACTTCCCGGTGCGCAAGGGTTTGTTCGGCCGTGTCACCGGCGCCGTGCGTGCGGTGGACGGCGTGGACTTCACGCTGCAGGCCGGGCAGACGCTGGGTGTGGTCGGCGAATCGGGCTGCGGCAAGAGCACGCTGGGGCGGCTGGTGCTGCGCTTGATCGAACCCACCGCCGGGCGTGTGGTGTTCGCCGGCACCGAGCTCGGCAACTTGTCTGCGGCCGAACTGCGTGCGCAGCGGCGGGCGATGCAAATCATCTTCCAGGACCCCTATGCCTCGCTGAACCCACGCATGACGGTGGGCCAGATCCTGGCCGAACCGCTGCAGCTGCACGGCCTGCATCAGGGCCGCCATGCCGAGCGTGTGGCCGAGCTGCTGCACACCGTGGGCCTGGCACGTGAACACGCGCAGCGCTACCCGCACGAATTCAGCGGCGGCCAGCGCCAGCGCATCGGCATCGCACGCGCACTGGCGGTGGAACCGCAGCTCATCGTCTGCGACGAAGCGGTGTCGGCGCTGGACGTCTCGGTGCAGGCCCAGGTGGTGAACCTGCTGCAGGACCTGCAAACGCGTTTCGGCCTGGCCTACATCTTCATCGCGCACGACCTGGCCGTGGTGCGCCACATCGCCGGCCAGGTGGCGGTGATGTACCTGGGCCGCATCGTCGAATGGGCCGACACGGCGACGCTGTTCAGCAGCCCGCGCCACCCCTACACACAGGCTCTGCTGTCGGCGATTCCGCTGCCCGAGCCCGGCCAGGCGCGCCAACGCATCCTGCTGGCCGGCGACGTGCCCAGCCCGGCGAACCCGCCGCCGGGCTGCCACTTCCACACCCGCTGCCGGCATGCCCGCGAGAACTGCAGCAGCGAGGTGCCGCTGCTGGCCGGGGATGGCCTGCACCGCATTGCCTGCCACCACTGGCACAGCATCGCAGCGCCGCCGGCACCGGCCGCACCACCCGTCAACACCCGGCTGCAGCGCCTGCAGTCGGCCTTCGCCACCTGAAGAGGACCACGATGAAGACCCTGCCCCTCGTCGCCGCACTGCTGCTGGCGGCCGCTGCCGCCCAGGCCCAGACTTTCCGCGTCGGGCTGGCCGAAGACCCCGACGTGCTGGACCCCACACTGGCCCGCAGCTTCGTTGGCCGCGTCGTCTTCGCAGCCTTGTGCGACAAGCTCTTCGATGTCGACGAGAAGCTGAACATCGTGCCGCAGCTGGCCGAAAAGTACGAGTGGTCGGCCGACAGCAAGGCACTGACGCTGAAGCTGCGTGCCGGCGTCAGCTTCCACGACGGCGAGAAGTTCGACGCCGCGGCGGTGAAGTTCAACATCGAGCGCCACAAGACCATGGCCGGCAGCAACCGCCGCGGCGAACTGGCGCCGGTGAGCAGCGTCGACGTGGTGGACGCGCAGACCGTGCGGCTGCACCTCAGCGCACCCTTTTCGCCGCTGCTGGCGGCGCTGTCCGACCGCGCCGGCATGATGGTGTCGCCGAAGGCGGCCCAGGCCGCCGGCGACAAGTTCGGCAGCAAGCCCGTGTGTTCCGGCCCCTACAAGTTCGTCGAACGTGTGGCGCAGGACCGCATCGTGCTGGAGCGCTTCGACGGCTACTGGAACAAGGGCGCGGTGAACTTCCAGAAGCTCAGCTACACGCCGATTCCCGACGCCACCGTGCGCCTGGCCAACCTGAAGAGCGGCCAGCTCGATTTCATCGAACGTGTGGCCTCGTCGGACATCGAGAAGCTGAAGACCGACAAGCGCTTCAAGACCGCCAGCATCACCGAGATCGGCTACCAGGGCATCACGATCAACCTGGCGAAAAGCGACAAGGCCAGGCAGAACCCGCTGGGCAGCAATGCCAAGGTGCGCGAAGCCTTCGAACTGGCCATCGACCGCCAGGGCCTGGCCCAGGTGGTGATGGACAACGAAGCCACCGTCGGCAACCAGTGGGTGGCGCCGAACAACCCCTTCTACGCGAAGAACGTGCCGGTGCCCAGGCGCGACGTGTCCAGGGCCCGCGCGCTGCTGAAGGAAGCCGGCATCCCCAACCCCAGCTTCACGTTGCTGACCGGCACGACATCCGATGCCCAGCGCCTGGCCCTGGTGGTGCAGGCGATGACACGCGACGCCGGTTTCGACGTGAAGATCCAGGCTGCCGAGTTCGCCACCTCGCTGGGCATGGCCGACAAGGGCGACTTCGAGGCCTATGTGCTGTCGTGGAGCGGCCGGCCCGACCCCGATGGCAACCTGTTCAGCTTCCACGGCTGCAAGCAGCCGCTGAACTACACCGGCTACTGCGACGAAGAGACCGACAAGCTGCTGGTGCAAAGCCGCACGCAGCGCGACCCCGCCGAACGCAAGAAGACCTACGAGCAGATCGCCGTGCGCTTGCTGAAGGAGCGTGGTGTCATCTATCTCTACCACCGCAACTGGCTGTGGGCCTACAACACCAAGCTCAGCGGTGTGCGCCAGATCCCCGACGGGCTGCTGCGTGTGTCGGGGCTGAAGCTGGCGCCGTGATCAGCACAGGGCGCCAGCCGTCTTCTTCAGTAATGCCGCGGGTTGTGCGGGCGGCGGTCGTGGCGGTTGGGCACACCGTCGCCGTCCATGTCCCAGCGCGGCGGGCCGTGGTGGTACATCCGCTGCGGCGCCACGCGGTAGACCTGCGCCGGCGCGACGTAGACGGGCGCCGGCTGCACGTAGACCGGTGCCGGCGCAACGACCATGGGCAGCGGCAGACCGACGTTGACGGACCAGTGCACGTCGGTGCGTGCCTGCGCCGCACCGGCGCCCAGGGCGCCTGCGGCAATGGCGGCGGTGGCGATCAGGGGCTTCAGGACGTTCATCGTCTGTTTCTCCATCGTGGCAGGCGCGACGACCGCGCCATGGCTCTTCAACGGTGCCACCGTAACCAGGGTCGACCCACGGAATGTCACGCCGCCGTAAAGCTGCGTGAAGCAACGGTGAGCAGGGGTTAGCGGTGTTCGAGTTCCTGCTCAAGCGCATCGCAACGCTGCTGCCGACGCTGGTGTTCGTGTCGATGCTGATCTTCGGCCTGCAGCAGTTGCTGCCCGGCGACCCGGCGAAGATCCTGGCCGGCGAGGAACAGGACCCCAGTGTCATCGCCCATCTGCGCGAGAAGCTGCACCTCGACGAGCCGCTGCCGCTGCGTTACGCCTACTGGGTGGGCGGCGTGTTGCGCGGCGACCTGGGCGAATCGGTGCGCACGCAGCAGCCGGTGCTGGACCTGGTGCTGCAGAAGCTGCCGGTCACCGTGGAACTGGCCCTGCTGGCCTTTGCCATCGCGCTGCTGATCGGCATTCCGGCCGGCGTGGTCTCGGCCGTGGGCCGCGGCACCTGGTGGGACGGGCTGGCCAACGTGTTTGCGCTGTGGGGCATCAGCACACCGAACTTCTGGCTCGGCATCCTGCTGATCCTGCTGTTTTCGGTGCAACTGGGCTGGCTGCCGGCCTCGGGCTATGTCAGCCCCTTCGAAGACCTGGGCGCCAACCTGGCGGCGATGATCATGCCGGCCTTCGTGCTGGGCAATGCCATTGCCGCGGTGCTGATGCGCCACACGCGCAGCGCGATGCTGCAGGTGCTGTCGGCCGACTATGTGCGCACGGCCCGCGCCAAGGGCCTGGCCGAACGCATCGTCGTCGTGCGCCATGCGCTGCGCAATGCGCTGGTGCCCATCATCACGCTGGGGGCGCTGGAACTGGGCACCTTGCTGTCGGGCGCCGTGCTCACCGAGCAGGTGTTCACGATCCCGGGCTTCGGCAAGCTCATCGTCGACTCGGTGTTCAACCGCGACTACGCCGTCGTGCAAGGCGTGGTGCTGGTCACCGCCACCACCTACATCGTGCTGAACCTGCTGGCCGACATCGCCTACTTCGCCGTGAACCCGAGGTTGCGTTCATGAGCGCCGCAGCCAACTCGCCATGGCGCCGTGCCGGCCGCCGCCTGCTGCGCCGGCGTGGTGCGCTGTTCGGAGCCGCCGTGGTGCTGGTTTTCGTGATCCTGGCGCTGTGCGCCACCTGGATCGCACCGCAAGACCCCATCGCCACCAGCTGGAGCGCCATCCGCAAGGCGCCCAGCGCCGAACACTGGTTCGGCACCGACGAAATCGGTCGCGACGTGCTGAGCCGCGTGATCTGGGGCACACAGGCCTCGCTGCTGGCCGGCGTGGTGTCGGTGTCGATCTCGCTGCTGCTGGGTGTGCCCATCGGCCTGGCCGCGGGTTTTGTCGGCGGCTGGCTGGACGCGCTGGTCTCGCGCATCGTCGACGCCTTCCTGGCCTGCCCCTTCCTGATCCTGGCCATCGCGATGGCGGCCTTTCTCGGCCCCTCGCTGAGCAACGCGATGATCGCCATCGGCATCTCGGCGACACCGATCTTCGTGCGCCTGACACGGGCCCAGGTGCTGAACGTGAAGGTCGAGGACTACATCGAGGCCGCGCGCGCCATCGGCAATCCGCCCTGGCGCATCGCGCTGCGCCATGTGCTGCCGAACATCACCGCGCCGCTGATCGTGCAGAGCACGCTGGCCATTGCCGGCGCCGTCATCGCCGAGGCCAGCCTGTCCTTCCTGGGCCTGGGCCAGCAGCCACCGGCGCCCAGCTGGGGCAGCATGCTGAACACGGCGAAGAACTACATCGACAACGCGCCGTGGATGGCGGTGTGGCCGGGGCTGGCGATCTTCCTGCTGGTGCTGGCCTTCAACCTGCTGGGCGACGGGCTGCGCGACGCGCTGGACCCGCGGCAGACTTGAAATGCGCGGCGGCGGCACCATGTGCCCCTCCATGAACGCCGACCCCAGCACCCTGCGCCTGCCTGCCAGCCTGCAAGTCCTGGCCGCGATGGCATCGCTGCTCGAACGCCTGGAACACCAGCCGCGGCAGGCCAGCGCCAGCCAGTACCGCGGCGTGGTGCAGCAGATCACCCAGTTGCTCGCCGAAGCCGAGCCCGGCCCGGCGCTGGACGCACTGCTGGGCGCGGCTCCGGCCACCGCCGAGCTCTACGAGAACCTGCAGTACCAGCATGCCGGCCTGTGCCGCTCACCGATGGAAGCGGCGCTGAACGCCGAACTCGGCACCGCGGCTGCGCTGGCGAAGTTCAGCCGGCGTTGAGCCGCAGCGCGTCGGCGAAGGCGCGCAGCACGGCCGGCAGATGGGCCGGGTCCAGC
>JBASTF010000062.1:0-10235 GCA_049274755.1 Rubrivivax sp.
GCCCTGCGCTGGTTGCTGGCCGGTGGTGCCGTCACCGGCGGCCTGCTGCCGATGGTCGGTTGCGGCGGTGGCGGCGACGATGCCGGCAGCACGACGAACTCGAGCAGCAGCAGCACCACCACCACCAGCTGTTCGCTGATCCCCGAGGAAACCGCCGGCCCCTACCCCGGCGACGGCAGCAACACCGCCAATGGCAGCGTCGCCAACGCGCTGGCGCTGTCGGGCATCGTGCGCAGCGACATCCGCAGCAGCATCGCCGGCGCCAGCGGCACGGCCAGCGGCATCCCGCTGACCATCACCATCACCCTGGTCAACACCAACGGCAGCTGCGCTTCGCTGGACGGGTATGCCATCTACCTCTGGCACTGCGACGCGCTGGGCCGGTATTCGATGTACAGCAGCGGCGTCACGAACCAGAACCACCTGCGCGGCGTGCAAAGCACCAGCAGCAGCGGCCAGGCCACCTTCGTGACCATCTTCCCCGGCTGCTACAGCGGCCGCATGCCGCACATGCACTTCGAGGTCTACCGCAGCACGACCACGGCCACCAGTTTCTCGAACAAGCTGCGCACCTCGCAGATCGCCTTCCCCAACGCCACCAGCAGCGCGGTCTACGCGACCAGCGGCTACACCGGCAGCGCCAGCAACCTCGCCGCCATCAGCTTCAGCAGCGACAACATCTTCAGCGACGGCTATTCGACGCAGCTGGCCAGCATCAGCGGCGACACCAGCAACGGCTACACCGCCACGCTGCAGGTCGGCATCGCGGTCTGAACACCGGCCTCAGCACGGCGGCATCGTGAAACCCCCGGTGCGCTGGCGGCCGGCGCTGGCGACGATGCGTGCCAGCAGGCCTTCGATGCCGGGGTCGGCCCAGCCCAGGCGCCAGTACTGCATGTTGTCGCCGACGAGATGCGCCGGCAGGCGGCGCAGATGCTGCTGGAGCAGATGCGGCTGCCGCAGACACCGGCCACCCGCCGTGTGCCGATGCCGACGCTGACGGTGCGCGCCTCGACGGTGGCACCGAGCACACTTCGTGCATGATCCCGGCATGAACACTGCACCGCTGCACCACATCCGCCAACGAACGAAGAAGCTGCCGCCGCTGCGCGTGGGTGTCGGCGGGCCCGTGGGTTCGGGCAAGACGACGCTGGTCGAGATGCTGTGCAAGACCATGCGCGAGCGCTGGGACCTCGTGGTCGTCACCAACGACATCTACACGAAGGAAGACCAGCGCCTGCTGACGGTGGCCGGCGCACTGGCGCCGGAACGCATCATGGGCGTGGAAACCGGCGGCTGCCCGCACACCGCGATCCGCGAAGACGCGTCGATCAACCTCGAGGCGGTGGACCGCATGCTGGCCGACTTCCCCGACGCCGACATCGTTTTCATCGAAAGCGGCGGCGACAACCTGGCCGCCACCTTCAGCCCCGAACTCAGCGACCTGACGATCTACGTCATCGACGTCGCCGCCGGCGAGAAGATCCCGCGCAAGGGCGGCCCCGGCATCACGAAAAGCGACCTCTTCGTCATCAACAAGACCGACCTGGCGCCCCATGTCGGTGCCGACCTGGCGGTGATGGCGGCCGACACCGAACGCATGCGCGGCCGCAAGCCCTACGTGATGACGAACCTGAAGACGCAGCAGGGGCTGGCCGAGGTCATCGCCTTCATCGAGCACAAGGGCTTGCTGGTGGCCTGAGCCTGCGCCGGCGGCCGCCGGGCGCCGAACGCTTCACGGATCTTTGCGCAGCGGCACGTGCGGCCGCCACGCACTTGCGCGATGATCGCGGCGTTGTTGTCTTTCCCGTCGGAGCAATCCATGCGCATCCTGCCTTCCACCGCCTGCAAGCTGGCGCTGGCCGCGGCGCTGCTGGCCGGCAGCGTGGCCGCCTCGGCCCGCGCCGATGTTTCGGTCGGCATCAACCTCGGTTTTCCGATCGGCGCTGCGGTGCCGCTGCTGTCCGGTGGCGCCGTCTTCGGGCAGCACCGCTACTGGACCCACGGCGGCGCCTGGCACCACCGGTCCTGGGGGCCGCGCTACATGGTCGTCGGCGCCCCGCTGGGTTACTACTATTACGACCAGCCGCCGGTGGCCTTGGCACCGCCGCCCGAGCCGGCGCCGCGTTCGGTGCCGGCCACCCGGCCCGACCCCGTCATCTACCCGCGCAACGGGCAGAACAGCCAGCAGACGGAATACGACCGCCAGGAATGCAACCGCTGGGCGACGACCCAGCCGCAGGCGGTGGCCGATGCCAGCGTGTTCCAGCGTGCCGTCGAGGCCTGCATGGACGGCCGCGGCTACACGATGAAGTAGAGCGCCAGCCTGTAGGTGACGAAGCTGGCCGCATAGGCCAGCGCAAACAGGGTGCCGGCCGTGACCAGCGGCATCGTCCAGCCGCCGGTCTCGCGCCTGATCGTTGCCAGCGTGCTCAGGCACTGCGGCGCAAACACGTACCAGACCAGCAGCGACAGCGCGGTCGCCAGCGACCAGCCCTGGGCGATCAGCGGCGTCAGCGCCGGCGCGGTGTCGTCGCCGGTGGCCGACAGCGCGTAGACGGTGCCCAGCGCGCTGACCGCGACTTCACGCGCCGCCAGCCCCGGCACCAGGGCAATGCTGATCTGCCAGTTGAAGCCGATGGGCTCGAACACCGTGGCCAGGCCGCGCCCCAGCATGCCGGCGATGCTGTGTTCGATGGCCGGGCCGGTGGCGCCCGGCGGCGGTGCCGGGAAACTGGCCAGCGCCCACAACACGACGGTCAGCGTGAGGATGATGCCGCCGACACGCTTCACGAAGATCAGCACCCGCTGCCACAGCCCGATGGCCACGTTGCGCAGTGCCGGCCAGTGGTAGGCCGGCAACTCCATCATCAGCGAACGCACCTGGCGCCCGGCCGAGGTGAAACGCTTCAGCACCCAGGCCACCAGCAGCGCCCCGGCCACGCCGGCCAGGTACAGCGCAAACAGCACCAGGCCCTGCAGTTCGAAGCCCGCCACCTGGCGCTGCGGAATGAAGGCGCCGATCAGCAGCGCATACACCGGCAAACGCGCCGAGCAGGTCATCAACGGCGCGATCAGCATGGTCACCATGCGGTCGCGCGGGTCGGCGATGGTGCGTGTGGCCATGATGCCGGGAATGGCGCAGGCGAAGCTGGACAGCAGCGGGATGAAGGAACGCCCCGACAGGCCCACGCCACCCATCAGGCGGTCCAGCAGGAAGGCCGCGCGCGGCAGGTAGCCCGACTCCTCGAGCACGAGGATGAAAAAGAACAGGATCAGGATCTGCGGCAGGAACACGAAGACACCACCGGCGCCGGCGACGATGCCGTCGACCAGCAGGCTGCGCAGCCAGCCCTCGGGCAGCAGGCCCGAGACCCAGCTGCCGACGGCCGCGGTGCCGGCTTCGATGGCCGCCATCGGCGCCTCGGCCCAGGCGAACACGGCCTGGAACACCAGGAACAGCACCAGGGCCAGCAGCAGCGGCCCCAGCACCGGGTGCAGCACCACACGGTCGATGCGGTCGCTGGCAGTGTGCGGCAGCGCGGCGTCCAGCCCCAGACGCTGCAGCATGGCCTGCACCGTCTGGTGGTCGCCGTCGTGGTGCAGCGTGGAGGCCGGCGCCTGCGTGGCCTTCCACAGGCTGCGGTCTTCGAGCAAGCTGCGCAGCGGGCCGTCGCCATCGCCCTTCACCGCCACCGTCGGCACCACAGGCACCCCGAGCTCGCGAGACAGCGCCGCGGCATCCACCTGCAGCCCGCGGCGGGCCGCCAGGTCCACCATGTTCAGCGCCACCACCACCGGCAGCCCCAGGCGCTGCACCGCCAGCACCAGGCGCAGGTTGCGCCGCAGGTTGGTGGCGTCGACGACGCAGACCACCAGTTCCGGCCGCTTCTCGCCACGGGCGCGGCCGTGCAGCACGTCCACCGTCACACGTTCGTCGGGGGAACGTGGATGCAGGCTGTAGGCGCCGGGCAGGTCCAGCACACGCAGGTGTTTGCCGTCGCTGGTGGTCAGCCGGCCTTCCTTGCGTTCGACGGTGACGCCGGCGTAGTTGGCCACCTTCTGGCGGCTGCCGGTCAGCAGGTTGAACAGCGCCGTCTTGCCGCAGTTCGGATTGCCCACCAACGCCACCAGCGGCCCGCCGCGGTGCACATGCACAACGGCTTCGTTCACAGCGCCTGCACCTGCACGCAGGCGGCCTCGGCGCGGCGCAGCGCAAAGGTCGAGCTGCCGACACGCACGACCAGCGGGTCCCCACCCCAGACGCTGCGCGCCGTGACGGCCACCGGCTCGCCCGGCAGGAAACCGATCTCGGCCAGCCAGCGCCCCCAGTCGGGCAGCTGTTCGGGGCTGTGCACGGCAACGATGCGCAGTGGCTGCCCGGTGGGTGCGTCGTGCAGCCGGTCCACCGGCGTTCCAGCCTGCCCGGCCTGCTGTGCTGTCGAACCTCGCCCCACGCCCATGAACCACTCGCAACGAGAATGCATCGCATTATCGACCCGAATCCGGCCACCCGGTTCCCTGCGTCTTGATGGGTTCTTGACACCGCGCAAGCGCGACTTGCCAACGGCTTGACCGGCCGCGGCGGAGCATCCCTGCATCGCCCTTCGGGGCTCGCCAAGGATGGTCATGGACTTCGTGGTCCTCGTCGCCGCCGGCTGTGCCGCCGGCTTGTTCGTCTATCTGGTCGTGGCCCTGCTGCGGCCGGAGGACTTCTCGTGAACGGCGCTGCCTGGGCCCTGCTCGCGGCCTATTGCGCCGCCGTGCCGCTGCTGGCCTGGCCGCTGGCGCGCTGGATGCACCAGGTGCTGGACGGGCGCTTCCAGCTCGGCCGGCGCCTGGAGGCGCCGCTGTACCGGCTGGCCGGCGTGCGTGCCGACGAAGAAAGCGGCTGGTGGCCCTACACGCTCGGCCTGCTGCTGTTCAACGCCCTGGGTGTGCTGGTGGTGTTTGCGCTGCAGCTGCTGCAGGGTGTGCTGCCGCTGAACCCGCAGGGCCTGCCTGCCGTCAGCCCCGACTCGGCCTTCAACACCGCGATCAGCTTCGTCAGCAACACCAACTGGCAGGGCTACGCCGGCGAAAGCACGATGAGCTACCTGACGCAGATGCTGGCGCTGACGGTGCAGAACTTCTTCAGCGCCGCCACCGGCATCGCCGTCGTCGTCGCCCTGGTGCGTGGTTTCGTGCGCCACAGCGCAGCCGCCATCGGCAACGTCTGGGTCGACCTGACACGCTGCACGCTGTGGATCCTGCTGCCGCTGTCGCTGGTCTTCGCCATGGTCCTGGTGGCCGGCGGCGTGATCCAGAACTTCAGCGCCTACGCCGACGTGACGACACTGGCCGGCACGCCGCAGCAGATCGCGATGGGCCCGGTGGCATCGCAGGAAGCCATCAAGATGATCGGCACCAACGGCGGCGGTTTCTTCAACGCCAACTCGGCCCACCCCTTCGAGAACCCGAACGCCTGGACCAACTTCGCGCAGATGGTCGCGATCTTCCTGATCCCCGCAGCCCTGGTCTTCGTCTTCGGCCGCATGGTCGGCGACATGCGCCAGGGCTGGGCGGTGTTTGCGGCGATGGCCGTGCTGTTCCTGGTGTTCGCCGTGGCCACGATGCAGGCCGAAGCCGTGGGCAACCCCAAGCTCGCGGCGCTGGGCGTGGATGTCTCGGCCGGCAACTTCGAAGGCAAGGAAACCCGCTTCGGCATCGCCGCGTCGGCGCTGTTCGCCACCATCACCACCGCCGCGTCCTGCGGCGCGGTGAACACGATGCACGACTCGTTCACGCCGCTGGGCGGCCTGGTGCCGCTGGTGCTGATGCAGCTGGGCGAAGTGGTGTTCGGCGGTGTCGGCTCGGGGCTGTACGGCATGCTGGTGTTTGCCATCCTGGCCGTCTTCATCGCCGGGCTGATGATCGGCCGCACACCGGAGTACCTGGGCAAGAAGATCGAGGCCCACGAGATGCAGATGGTGTCCATCGCCATCCTCGTGACGCCGCTGCTGGTGCTGCTGGGCACCGCCGTCGCCGTGCTGACCGACGCCGGCCGCGCCGGCATCCTGAACCCGGGCGCCCAGGGCTTCTCGGAGATCCTGTACGCCTTCAGCTCGGCGGCCAACAACAACGGCAGCGCCTTTGCCGGCCTGTCGGCGAACACGCCCTTCTACAACCTGTGGCTGGCGGTGGCGATGTGCTTCGGGCGCTTCGGCGTCATCGTGCCGGTGCTGGCGATGGCCGGCTCGCTGGCGGCGAAGAAGCGCATCGCCACAACCGCGGGCACCCTGCCCACGCACGGCCCGCTGTTTGTCGTGCTGCTGGTCGGCAGCGTGCTGCTGGTCGGCCTTCTGAACTACGTGCCTGCGCTGGCGCTCGGCCCCGTCGTCGAGCATCTGCAGCTGTGGGCGAAGTGAGACCTGCGATGACACGCCCCTCGTTCACCTTGCTCGACCGCCAGCTCGCCGGGCCGGCGCTGCTGGACGCCCTGCGCAAGCTGCACCCGCGTGCGCAGTGGCGCAACCCCGTGATGTTCGTCGTCTGGGTCGGCAGTGCGCTGAGCACGCTGCTGGCCCTGCAGCTGCGCGACGGCTTCACCACCGCCATCGCACTGTGGCTGTGGTTCACCGTGCTGTTCGCCAACTTCGCCGAAGCCCTGGCCGAAGGCCGCAGCAAGGCCCAGGCGGCGTCGCTGCGCGGGCTGAAGAAAAAGACCTGGGCCAAGAAGTTCGACGGCGACCACCGCAGCGGCACGCTGCGCAGCGCCATGCACTGGCACCCGCTGGAAGCCGACGCGCTGCGCAAAGGCGATGTCGTGCTGGTCGAGGCCGGCGACGTGGTGCCCGCCGACGGCGAGGTCATCGACGGTGTCGCCTCGGTCGACGAAAGTGCGATCACCGGCGAGTCGGCGCCCGTCATCCGCGAATCGGGCGGCGACTTCTCCGCCCTCACCGGCGGCACCCGTGTGCTGTCGGACTGGGTTGTCATGCGCGTCAGCACCAACCCCGGCGAGACCTTCGTCGACCGCATGATAGTCATGGTCGAAAACGCCAAGCGCCAGAAGACGCCGAACGAGATCGCGCTGACCATCCTGCTGGTGGCGCTGACCCTCGTGTTCCTCGGCGTCACCGTCACGCTGCTGCCCTTCTCCAGCTTCGGCGTCGTGGTCTCCAAGGCCGGCGAACCGGTGCCGATCGCGGTGCTGGTGGCCCTGCTGGTGTGCCTGATCCCGACGACGATCGCCGGCCTGCTGTCGGCCATCGGCGTCGCCGGCATGAGCCGCATGCTGCAGGCCAACGTCATTGCCACCTCGGGCCGCGCCGTCGAAGCCGCCGGCGACGTCGACGTGCTGCTGCTGGACAAGACCGGCACCATCACGCTGGGCAACCGCCAGGCCGCGGCCTTCGTGCCGGCGCCCGGTGTCAGCGCGCAGGAACTGGCCGATGCCGCGCAGCTGGCCTCGCTGGCCGACGAAACACCGGAAGGCCGCAGCATCGTCGTGCTGGCCAAGCAGAAGTTCGATCTGCGCGAACGCAGGGTCGAAGGCGCGAGCTTCGTGCACTTCAGCGCGCAGACACGCATGAGCGGCGTCGACCTGGGCAGCCGCACGATCCGCAAGGGTGCGGTCGACGCCATCCGCCGCCATGTCGAGTCGCTGGGCGGCACGCTGCCGGCGGCGCTGGCCCAGGCCGTCGACGAGATCGCCCGCCGCGGCAGCACGCCGCTGGTGGTGGCCGAAGGCGTGACACAGGAGGACGGCGTGCCAAGGCCGCCGCGTGCACTCGGCGCCGTCGAACTGAAGGACATCGTCAAGGGCGGCATCAAGGAGCGTTTCGCCGAGCTGCGCCGCATGGGCATCAAGACCGTGATGGTCACCGGCGACAACCGGCTGACGGCCGCCGCCATCGCCGCCGAGGCCGGTGTCGACGACTTCCTGGCCGAGGCCACACCCGAGGCCAAGCTGCAGCTGATCCGCGAGCACCAGGCCGCAGGCCGCCTGGTGGCGATGACCGGCGATGGCACCAACGACGCGCCGGCACTGGCCCAGGCCGACGTGGCGGTGGCGATGAACAGCGGCACACAGGCGGCAAAGGAAGCCGGCAACATGGTCGACCTCGACAGCAACCCGACCAAGCTGATCGAGATCGTCGAAACCGGCAAGCAGATGCTGATGACACGCGGTTCGCTCACCACGTTCAGCATCGCCAACGACGTGGCCAAGTACTTCGCCATCATCCCGGCGGCCTTCGTCGCCACCTATCCGCAGCTGGCTGCGCTGAACGTCATGCAGCTGGCCAGCCCCAGCTCGGCCATCCTGTCGGCGGTGATCTTCAACGCGCTGGTCATCGTGGCGCTGATCCCGCTGGCGCTGAAGGGCGTGCGCTACCGCCCGGTCGGCGCCGCGGCCCTGCTGCGCCGCAACCTGCTGGTCTACGGCCTGGGCGGCGTCATCGTGCCCTTCATCGGCATCAAGGCCATCGACCTGCTGCTGGTGGCCACCCATCTCGCTTGAAGGAGTCTTTCGTCATGCACACCCATCTCCGCCCCGCCCTCGTGCTGTTCACGCTGCTGTCCGCACTGACCGGGCTGGTGTATCCGCTGCTCGTCACCGGCATCGCGCAGGGGCTGTTCCCGGTGCAGGCCAACGGCAGCCTGGTGCAGGGCACCGACGGCAGGCCGCTGGGCTCGTCGCTGATCGGCCAGAACTTCAGCGCGCCGCGCCACTTCTGGGGCCGGCCTTCGGCCACGGCGCCGGCAGCCAACAACGCCGCCGGTTCCAGCGGTTCCAACCTCGGCCCGCGCAACCCGGCGCTGGCCGACGCGGTGAAGGCACGCATCGACGCCTTGCGCGCCGCCGACCCCGGCAACAGTGCAGCGGTGCCGGTGGACCTGGTGACGGCCTCCGCCAGCGGCCTGGACCCCGAGATCAGCCCGGCCGCGGCGCTGTACCAGGTGGGCCGTGTTGCACGTGCCCGCGGCCTGCCCGAAGCTGACGTGCAGGCCCTGGTCGAACGCCATCTGCAGCGGCCGCTGCTGGGCTTCGTCGGCGAGCCGCGGGTCAACGTGCTGGCGCTGAACCTGGCGCTGGAGGGCATGCGACACTGACGGGCCTGCACCCGCCGCCAGCCTGCCACCATGCTGATCAACTGCGTCGTCTACCAGCACGGGGCCAAGCTCGCCGACGTCGCCGTGGCACACATCGGCGACTACCTGCAGCGCCCCGAGTGTTTTGTCTGGGTGGCGCTGAAGGACGCAAAAGACGAGGAACTGGCCGAGATGCAGCGCCAGTTCGGCCTGCACGACCTGGCCGTCGAAGATGCACGCCACGGCCACCAGCGGCCCAAGATCGAGGAGTACGGCGACACCGTCTTCACGGTGATGCACACGGTGGAGTTTTCGCCCACCGACGAGCTGGTGGCCGGCGAGGTCTGCGTTTTTGTCGGCCACAACTTCGTGCTCTCGGTGCGCAGCCGCTCCAGCCAGGGTTTCCTGGGTGTGCGCGAACGCGCCGAGCGTGAACCGCATCTGCTGAAGCAGGGTGCGTCCTTCGTGTTCTACGCGCTGATGGACGCGGTGGTCGACCGCTACTTCCCGGTCATCGACGCGATGGAAAGTGAACTCGACACCATCGAGGCCGAGATCTTCACGCCCGGCAGCGCACGCGAGAACATCCAGCGCCTGTACACGCTGAAGCGCCGTGTCGGCGTGCTGCGCCATGCCGTCGTGCCGCTGATGGAAGCCACCGGCAAGCTGTATGGCGGGCGTGTGCCCCAGGTCTGCGCCAGGTCGCAGGACTACTTCCGCGATGTCTACGACCACCTGGTGCGCTGCAACGCAACGCTGGAGGCGCTGCGCGAAACCATCGCCACCGCCATCCAGGTGAACCTGTCGATGGTGACCATCGAAGAAAGCGAAACCACGAAGCGCCTGGCGGCCTGGGCCGGCATCTTCGCCGTCGCCACGTTTTTCGTCGGCGTCTGGGGCATGAACTTCGAGCACATGCCCGAGCTGAAGCTGCCCTGGGCCTACCCGGCCGCGTTGGGGCTGATCGCCAGCGTCTGCGGGCTGATGTACTGGCGCTTCCGCAAGTCCGGCTGGTTGTGACACACGACGACGACTCGCGCCCCGACCCGGACACGCTGCTGCAGCGTGTGCAGCAGGAAGAAGCCGCCGCGGCCCGCGGCCGGCTGAAGATCTTCTTCGGTGCCGCCGCCGGTGTCGGCAAGACCTACGCGATGCTGGCA
>JBASTF010000063.1:0-1542 GCA_049274755.1 Rubrivivax sp.
GTGCCCCAGCTTCTACCGCGCCGAGGTCGTGCGCCACCCGCGCTGGCACGAACGCCTGCTGGCGCGGCTGCGCGGCAGCCTCACCGCGGCACTGCGGCCGGCCTGAACCACGGCACCAGAACACCCACGAAGGAGACAACACGATGCAACGACGCCTCACCCTCGCCGGCCTGGCACTGGTGGCCAGCCTGGCCGCCCCGCTGGCCTTCGGCCAGGCCTTCCCGAACAAGCCGGTCAAGCTGGTGGTGAACTTCCCGCCCGGCGGCGCTGCCGACGTGATGGGCCGTGCGCTGGCCGAGCAGCTGGGCCAGCAGCTGAAGCAGCAGGTCGTCGTCGAGAACAAACCCGGCGCCAACGGCAACCTCGGCGCCGATGCCGTGGCCAAGTCGCCGGCCGATGGCTACACGCTGCTGA
Source organism: Rubrivivax sp. (assembly GCA_049274755.1). Classification (GTDB taxonomy): domain Bacteria; phylum Pseudomonadota; class Gammaproteobacteria; order Burkholderiales; family Burkholderiaceae_C; genus Rubrivivax. The sequence continues at coordinate 415 of JBASTF010000063.1, forward strand.
TGAGCAGCGGCGGCGCCGTGACGGTGAACCCCTTCCTCTACACGAAGATGCCCTTCGACGCCGAGAAGGACCTGCTGCCGGTGGCCAGCGTTGCGCGTGTGCTGGTGTTCCTGATGGCCCACCCCTCGGTGCCGGCGAACAGCGTGCAGGAGTTCATCGCCCACGCCAAGGCCAACCCGGGCAAGCTCAGCTTCGGTTCCGCCGGCAGCGGCAGCAGCCCGCACCTGGCGGCCGAGATGTTCAAGCGCCAGGCGAAGTTCGACGCCCAGCATGTGCCGTACAAGGGGGCCGCGCCGGCCCTGGTGGACCTGCTGGCTGGCCAGGTGCAGTTCATGTTCGACCCCGGCCCCGGCCTGCGGCATGCCAAGGACGGCAAGCTGAAGCTGCTGGCCGTCGGCAGCCCCAAGCGCAGCAGCAGCGTGCCCGACACGCCGACGCTGGCCGAAGCCGGCATGAGCGGTTTCGACGCCGACACGGTGTTCGGCATCTACGCGCCGAACGGCGTGCCGGCTGCCGTCGTCGCGCAGCTGCACGACGAGATCAACAAGGCGCTGGCGACGCCGAAGATGGCCGAGGTCATCAAGACCATCGGCGGCGAGCTGGCGGCCGGCTCGCGCCAGGACTTCATCAACAGCCAGAACCACGACCGCCAGCGTTTCGGCGCCTTCATCAAAGAGATCGGCCTGAAGGTGGAATGAAGACGCAGCCCATCACCATCCTCGTCTGCGCCCTGGGTGGCGAAGGCGGCGGTGTGCTGGCCGAATGGCTGTACGGCGCTGCCGTGCGCGCCGGCTTCCCGGCGCAGAGCACGTCGATCCCCGGCGTCGCGCAGCGCACCGGCGCGACCACCTACTACGTCGAGGTCTTCCCGCAGCCCGAGCGCGAGCTCGGCGGCCGGCGCCCGGTGTTCAGCCTGAACCCGGTGCCCGGTGGCATCGACCTGCTGGTGTCGTCGGAACTGCTGGAGACGCTGCGCCAGGTGGCCAACGGCATGAGCAGCGCCGAACGCACGCTGGTGCTGAGCTCGACGGCGCGGGCACTGACGGTGGCCGAGAAGATGCAGCTCGGCGACGGCCGTGTCGACGCCGCGGCCCTGGTGGCCACGCTGCAGCGCCATGCGCGTGGCGC